>CAZFTY010000031.1:0-11227 GCA_964521835.1 uncultured Microbacter sp. | reverse complement strand
AAGCGTACATGAGCGCTGGCAAAGTAGTCGGTATACTTCTGACCATGTTCCTCTACCACTTGCCGGGTTGCTTCATTCGACACCGTGTTTACGAGTAACTGTCCATAATTGGGCGATGGCATATTGGGTGCATATGCCGTATGAAACCGGGGCGAACTGGTGCCGATAAAGCTGGTTACATTGGTTACCCTTTTGTCTTGTAATAAAACGGTTTCAAGGCTATCAACCACCGCTGCGGTTTTTTCGAGCGAAGAGCCTACCGGCAAATATACCTCAACAGCAAACTGGTTGCGCTCCATTTGTGGGAACAACTGCTCATCGAGCGCCTGAAACAAAACGAACGAAATGCCGATAAGTGCCAAAGTGGAGGCTATGACCGATTTAGGATAACGAAATGCCCATTCGAGTTTTGAGTCAAACCAACGCTGAAGGCTTTCCAATAGATTGAATTTGACAGAATAACGACGAAGATGCTTGACAATAAAAACCAGATAAAAATAGGGTAACAGGTAGGTGAGTATAATAATAGCCACAGCCAGCAGAATGCCTATCAGTGGCTTATGGATGCTTATAAACAGAGCCAAAACAACACCGACAAACAGAAGCCCGATAAGCATGGCTCGAACCGGATATCGAAATGTTTGCGCCAGAAAATGTTCATACCACTCTGTCAGTTTTTGATGTAAAGACATTTTATTTTCGGTCTCTTTTTTATGCAGCCCCTTTTTAATGAAAAGGAAATTGAGGTAAGGAACCAACAACATGGCCACCAACACCGACACAATGAGCGATACGCTCACCACAACCGGAATAGTTTGCATAAACTCGCCGGAAGTGCCCGGAATCATAAATCCCAGAGGAATATAGGCCGCCATAATTGCAAGAGTAGCAAACAAAATAGGCAGAAAAAGCTCTTTTGCGCTCTTAATAGCAGCATGCCACGGTGAATATCCCATATCTACCTTTTCCACATGATTGTCAATGATTACAATCGAGTTATCGACAATCATTCCGAGAACCAGAATCAGCGATGCCAGTGACACGGTATGCAATTCCACCCCTAAAAAAAAGAGAATACTCAGCGTCACCAAAATCGAAATCGGAATGGTAATACCTGCAACCGATGCCACCCGTAGCGGAAGAAGCAACATGGTAACAAGGATAACGGCTATTACGGCAATGAGAAATTCTTTCATGAAATTCTTTACCGAATCGTCTACATATTTTGGGAGCTCCGATATTTTTGACACATGGATGTCTTTCGGGCAGGATTCCTTGAAAACGGATAACGCTTTGTCCACCTGCTTTCCGAACTGTACAATATTGTTGCCTGGCTGCATTTCGAGTGAAAGAAGAACCGTCTTTTTTCCGTTCTGCTTGATATAACTTTCGGGATCCTCGTAGCGACGATCAATAGTGGCTATGTTTTTAAGGCGCACTACATTGCCTTCCGGATCGGAATAGACGATTTGATTGGCAAGATCGTTTTCCGACTTAAAGCTCGTAGGAAGATGAGCATACAAATCGTTTGCTCCATCTTTCAGTACACCTGCATAACCGATAGTGCCGTTCGACTGATAAGCGCTGAGCAACGACAGCGATTTAATATTATATTCGTTCAGCAGCTCTGGCTTTACCTTGACAAACAATTTCTCTTTTTGAAGCCCATAGTGTTTTATTTTGGATGCGGCCGGAATTTTCCGGCATTCGCTCTCCAGTTTTTTCAACGACTTTTCAAGATCTTTATAACTTCGGGTGTCGGACGAAAGCGTAATCAGCATCGCCGAGGTATCTCCAAAATCCGAGTCGGCAAAAAGAGCCAGTACCCCCGGAGATAATGACGATTTGAGTTCTGCAAGCCCATGACGCAATTTTGACCAGAACTGATCGGCGTTTTTTACATTATCGTTCAATTGAACAAACAGATACATCATGCCCTCTTGCGACATGGAGTAGGTTTTGGCTTTATTTACCTCTTCATAACCGAAGATATAATTTTCGACAGTCCGGGTCAGTTGTGCCTCCACTTCGGCAGATGTTGCTCCAGGGTATACTCCCACAATCACCCCTTCACGAATAGTGAACTTCGGAAATTCATTGCGTGGCATCATGAAGAGAGCTACCACGCCTACAATCATCAATGTTATGGCAACAATAATCACAATATTGCGGTTGCGCATAACCGATTCTATTAATCCTCTTTTTTTCAGGCTCATATGTTAGAGGGAGATTAGGCTGTTATTCGATAGCTTTTCTTTACCTTCGGTAACGACCATCTGGCCGGCAGACAATCCACTACGCACTTCGATGTTGTTGTCTCGATAATTGCCCAGTTGAACTATTTGCTTAAGGGCTCTTTTGGGGGAAGGAGAAACGACATAGACATAAGGTTTTCCGTTGTCGTCAAGGCTGACGGCGTTCTTAGAAACGGTAAAAAAGGTCTGTTCTATGCCAGTATTGAGATTCACGTTGCACACCATACCGGGTTTAATCTCAAGATTCGGGTTAGGAATGGTGATTTTTGCATCATACGTGCGGGCTATCGGATCGGCCATTACACCTACACTGACAACAGACCCGACAAAAGATCTACCGTTCAGGGCCGCAATGGTAAGTTCGGCTTTTTGTCCTTTCCGGATCTTTGAAATTTCGTTCTCGGCTACTGAAATTTTTACCTGTATGGTTTTGAGAACCACAATTTTAAAAGGAGTTTTCAGGGAGAGAGAATATTGACCGGGCTCTACATCGCGTTTGCCCACAATACCATCGATAGGAGAACGCAGCCTGCATTTATCTACTCCGGAATGAGCCAGTTGTAGTTGCGATTCGGCTTCTTTAAGTGTTGTTTTTATTTCGATCCACTTGATCTCCGAAAGGCTGCCTGAGGCATAAACACTTTGAAAACGGTCATAGGCATCTTTGGCTTGCTTGTACTTTGCCAGCGATACGCTGCGCAGATTTTCATCGTCAGATTTGTTGATTGTGGCAAGCAACTGTCCCTTATGCACGGCATCTCCTTCGCGCACCAACACTTTGTCAACGGTACCTACCGATTCGAACGACAGATCTACGGTCTGCAACGGTTCGGTGGTACCACTATAGTGTAAATCCGCAATGCCCGTGACAGCAGTTACCGGTTGAGCCTTTACCTTCACAATCCTGTTTGCTTCATCGGGAGCCTGTGCCTGCTTCTGCCCTCCACAGGCGATCAACCCGATTGATGCGCATAAAAAACAACATAAATAATTGAATTTCATCTCCTTTTTATTTTTAATTTCAGTGCAAAGATGCCTGCAATTAATAAATTAAAAAAGGAGAAAACGGGCGAACCGGACAAGATTCGGGGTGAACCGGAAAGTTTTAACGGTGAACCGATAAAGGAACCAACGCGGAAAAATCTGATGTTATTTAGTCTCCAGCCAGTTGAGAAACAGAGGAGTTCGTTCCTTGCTGACCAGAATTTTCTCTTTGAAGGGGATGGTGAGATTGATCGAAAGTTTTCTCAGAAAGTAGCGCGACACATCTGCCACCGCTTTCCGGTTGACCAAATACTGGCGGTTGACACGGAAGAAACCGTTTCCTCCCAGTCGCTCCAGCTCTTCCATTTTTTTGTTCACGCTATATTTGACTGAAGAAAATGTGAATAGAAAGGTCATTTCGTTGGCAATATAAAACAGCGCAATTTCTTCCAGTTTCACGGGAAGAATTTTCTCTTGATGATACACGAGTATAGAGGTGCTTTTAGCCGCCGAATCTCTGTTTATAAGTAGTTCCAACAGTTCATCATATCGCCGTTTTTCTCCTCCTAAAGTTTGCCGGAGTGTGCGGTATTTATTCAAAGCATCGGCAATGGTCTGAGAGGTAGATGGCTTTAAGATGTAATCGATCCCATTGGTTTTAAATGCATGGAGAGCATATTCGTCGTAGGCCGTACAAAAGATGACCGGAGCTGTTATTTTTGTTGCTTTGAATATTTCAAAACTCAGTCCATCGCCCAGTTGTACATCACAGAAAATAAGATCCGGAATCTCGTGCGAATCAAAATAAGCAATAGCACTTTTGACCGAACTCAGAATCGCCATGATCTCGGCATCCGGTTCCAGTTCCGTAATGGTTCCGGCCAGTTCATCGGCCGTAATCCGTTCATCTTCTATTATGACGATTTTCATTGTGGGCAAGCAATTAAGGCATGAATTTTAGTGAGGACATTTTCGGAATTTGAATCTTTCCGGCATCGCGATTCAATAATTTAATGTTTACGGAAAAGGTAGAATCGTTTGCTTCAATCCGGAGTTCATCTCCCGACAAAATACGGTAACGTTCCGAAAGATTGGCTAATCCGCTTCCGGATGCACCTTCGGATATGGTTTTCGGTTGTAGCGTATTGGATACGATAATCCAGTCATCTTGCACATGAATCTCTATGCGGAGCGGTTGTTCTTCCGTCAGCTCGTTATGTTTAATTGCATTTTCGAGCAAAGGCTGAATAGAAAACGAAGGTACAAAACGACTCTCTTGTATCGGTTCCGGCACAGCTATATCACAAGTCAGCGCGGCTCCAAATCGTATTTGTTGCATACGAAGATAGCCCCGACACAATTTGATTTCATCTTTTAGCGGAACAACCTTTGCTGTGTTGTTCGATACCGATGCCCTCAAAAAATCAGAAAGACAAACCAAATATTCTTCGGCCTGTTTTGGATCTATTTTGTACAACGATTTTAATATATTCAGGGCGTTAAACAAAAAATGAGGATGAATCTGCTGGCGAAGCAACTGATTGGCCGATTCTGCATTTGCAACCTTCAACAGAGAGTTCTCGATGTCCGATCGTGTCTTTATCTCTTGCAATATGACATAGTTCTGCAGCAAGACGATCAACGTATTTACAAACATACTGATCACAATCAGCGTGATAATATCGATCAGCCCCAGTAATACATAATTGAGGTAGTTATAGCACCAGATGGTCAGTAAAAAAATACCCATGCTAAAAAGATAGCCGGATAGGTAATAGATCTGCTTGGCATGAGGTCGTTCCGACTGCGGTCTTCGAAAAAGCACCAACCAAAGAATATTGGCAAAGGCAATGGGAGTCATGATTACCAATGTAAGCGTAGCTCCCAGAATAGCATCGCGTAACCCTGCAATCCCCCAAAAAGCCATTACGAAGGCACATACAAATAGAGCACAAATAGAAATGAGCCATATATTCAATATACAAAGCTCTTTGATAGGATATTTCGACTTGTTTGGCATCATGGTTTATATATGTAATGAAATACAATGAGGATACAAAGGTAGATATTTTTTAATTTGGTGTCATAAGCTGGCAAATCGACTTTTGACTTTGTTGATTTTCTTGAGTGATATGATAGTACAAGCAATGTATTTGGAAGAACACCAACTGGATGTGGTGGTATCAGATCTATTCAAAAGAGAATTAAAACTATCCATCCAAGCATTGCCCCTTTCTATACAATAGCGTTGTTCATAGAATGATTCATTAAAAAGATATCATCAGAATTTGTGCCATTACGATAGTTAATCGCAATGTTTGGGATTATGCCATCAGCGAAACAGAATTCTCTGAAATCCATAGAATCAAAACCTGCATCAGCATTAAGAAAAAGACCCTCAATTTTTATATTTGATTGATGCAGCGATTCAATAATGTCGGTAAAGTGTTCTTTAATTTGATGTAAATCATTATGATTTCCTTCTGTCTGGTGTGACATTGCTAATGGGATACCTTGCCGGTCTATCAGATAAAGAGCATTGGTAGTCTTTCTTTTCTGGAGACCCTTATAGGCATCCTGCTCTCCTCCGCGCAAAGCGGTTATGTGACTGCCATCCCAATCGACACTAGACATATCTAATGAGGTTCTGTATTTGTCCAATAAATCAAGCCATATTTGTCGTAAATATAGGT
Organism: uncultured Microbacter sp.; assembly: GCA_964521835.1. Taxonomy (GTDB): domain Bacteria; phylum Bacteroidota; class Bacteroidia; order Bacteroidales; family Paludibacteraceae; genus Microbacter. Next base: position 5,295 of record CAZFTY010000031.1, on the reverse strand, counting down.
TTAGACCACTTACGAAAATAGACGAAAATTGTTTTTAATGCAATGTGACGTTCGAAAATAACCTTTCAATAGGTAGCATATACCATTAGTAACCTGTTTCAATTTATAAAAGATGCAGTTCACAATTTCGGCAAGATCACACTTAGTTTTGAATCCTCTATTGGGTTCTGGTATAAACGGTACAATTTTCTTTATTTATCGTATCTTTGTCAAGTCTTTTGTACATGGGAAGAGTTATGTTTTATGGGGTTGCTTTTCATAAAATGGCTCTTCCTTCTGTTTAATATTTAAATCTTGTAAAAGTCAAGACGATTTCTACAAGTGAGAGTAAAATCCAGTCAAGGTAAATACTGAAAAAATAGATAAATGTATCCTTTTTATTGACAATATTGCAGAAAAACACTTATTCTGACTTGCTGAAAAATGAGAGAATGAGTTGTTGTTTTCTTATGGCGGGTTTCGATAATGCGAACTTTTTCTCTCTCATTCCACTGGATCTACAATCGGGTTCTTATAACGTAAGGAGGGCCGACCGATAATGAAACTCGGATGCAATACGTAAGAAAATTAATCGATTTTTTCGCCAAATTCTGACCGAATTGAAATACATCAATATATGCCATTTTTGCGGATTAGTATGTGAATAGGTAGCCTTGCAATCGATTAAATTTTGATATTCTTCGAAGCAAGAGATAATTCTACGTTTTCCATATCTCGCATAATTGAGCTGTCTAGTGCTTTGGCATATCGCTGAGTCATTCTTGTAGACGAGTGTCCGAGCATCTTCGCTACATTTGACAATGAAACATTATTTGCCAGCGCAATTACACTTGCAAAAGTATGGCGTGCTGTATGTGTTGTAAGATGCTTTGTGATGCCGCATAGTTCAGCAATCTGTTTCAGGTAAGCATTCATTGTTTGATTGCATAGTACTGGTAATAGAAGATCATTCTTTTGACATTCGGGATGATCTTTATATTTCTCTAATATCATTTGAGCTGCAGAAAGAAGCGGAATATTGCACATGTTGTTTGTCTTTTCTCGAGTTTTGCGTATCCACAACCTTCCGGTGTTGTCAATGACAATGTGTTCTCTGCGAAGATTGTAGACGTCTATATACGCTAAGCCGGTAAAGATTTGAAAAGCAAATATGTCCCGAACTAAATTCAACTTTTCTATATAAAAATCTTTTTGTATTAGTACTGCGATTTCGTCTTGAGTCAGAAATTCTTTGTTTACGGGTACTTCGTGGAATTTGATGCCAGCAAACGGATTGCGGCTCATCCATTCGTTAGCAATGGCGAGGTGAATAACCTTTTTGAAACATTTCATGTAGCGTATTACAGTGTTTTGGGCGCAATTCTTCACTGTTTTAAGGTGATATTCGAAATTGCGTACTAGTTCTGCATTTATCTCACAAAGTAGGATGTCTTCTTTTTGGTACTGTATACGTACCGTTTCCATAAGATATTTCATACAATTGTCATATCGGCGGATAGTTATCAGTTCGTAGTCAATCCCGATTAATTCGCGACATCGGTCGTTGTGTTCTTTGAATATAGAATAGAGCGTTCGTTCATGAATATCCTTGCCCATAAAGGATTCTTTGATCGTGTTGACATTGTAGAATCCGCCTTGACGCTCTAGTTCCTGATGGATTTTATAAAGCTTAACGCGCACCATTTCGACAAAAGCATTTGTTTCGGATGCCTTTTTATCTTTACCTGTAATGCAGCTACGTGTTTGCGACCATTGATTAACGGGTACAGTTCTTGATATTTGTACTTCGGCACTCTGTTTGCCGTATGTGATTCTTACGACAATGGGGGCTTCTCCATTTTTACGTAGTTTTGTCTTTTTTATAAAGAACAAAACAGAAAACAATTTTCTTTCCATAGTTTCTACCATTTTGTTGTTTGTGAAAATAGAAAAATTGGATCAGAAGCTGGAGACGCAAAATGCAGCATATCAGCGATAAATAATCTAATTCGTGGGACTTTTGAGAGTATCGAAAAAGTCCCACGAATTTGCCCGACTTGGGTGCTGTATAATGCGGGTTTTTGCGTTGGTTGGAAAAATAAAACCCCCTGAATTCGTCTGAAATTCAGGGGGTTGCTTGATTTTTAGTCTTTGAAAAGTGGTGCCACCAGGAATCGAACCGGGGACACAAGGATTTTCAGTCCTTTGCTCTACCAACTGAGCTATGGCACCATCTCTGTTTTGCGGATGCAAAGGTAGGTAAAATCACCGAACGTGCCAAATTATTTTTCAACTTTTTTCATTGATGTTGAATAACAATAAATTATAAAAAGTTGATTGTAGATCGGTGGTTCGGTTTTATTACTTTGTGCAATGGCGAAGCTGTGAAATCCATTCACATGCTTCGCCATCCATATTTTCACCCTCTGCCTTAGTAGGCTCTGGCAAATACCACGCGTTGTGCCGATGGCTTGCCGGTTACCATGCAGACTCCCGGAGTTTTATCTCCCTCGAGAGGGATGCAACGAATGGTAGCTTTGGTATCGGCTTTGATTTTTTCTTCAGTTTCGGTGGTACCATCCCAATGACAGAGCAGGAATCCTCCCTTTTCAATCTCAACCTTGAATTCATCGTAGCTGTTCACTTCGCGGGTTACGGAGGTGCGATAGTCGAAAGCCTTGGTGTAGATGTTCTCCTGAATGGTGTCGAGCAACTCTTTGATATGCTGTTCGATATTTTCGATAGGAAGAGTCTCTTTTGTCAGCGTGTCGCGACGGGCCACTTCAATAGTGCCGTTCTCGAGATCGCGGGCACCTAAGGCCAGGCGTACTGGCACTCCCTTCAATTCGTATTCGGCAAATTTCCATCCCGGTTTTTTTGCATCGTTGTTGTCGTATTTTACGCTGACACCAAGCGCTTTTAATTTGGCGGATATTTCGGCTACTTTTTCATCGATCTTTGCCAACTGTTCGTCATTCTTGTAAATAGGAACGATGACCACCTGATAAGGCGCGAGTTTTGGGGGCAAAACCAGACCATTGTCGTCGGAGTGGCACATGATGAGCGCTCCCATCAGTCGGGTGGAGACACCCCACGAGGTTGCCCATACGTGATCGCGGGTTCCCTCTTTCGAAGCGAACGTTACGTCGAAAGCTTTCGCGAAGTTTTGTCCCAGAAAGTGTGATGTGCCCGCCTGCAGGGCTTTGCCATCCTGCATCAATGCCTCGATACAGAACGTTTCGACAGCTCCGGCAAAGCGTTCGTTGGCCGATTTGATACCCTTCACTACAGGCATAGCCATGAAGTTTTCGGCAAAAGTGGCGTAAACGTCCAACATCTTGCGGGTTTCGGTCAGCGCCTCGGCTTCGGTGGCGTGAGCTGTATGTCCTTCCTGCCAGAGGAATTCGGCAGTGCGGAGGAAGAGGCGGGTACGCATCTCCCAGCGAACCACGTTGGCCCATTGGTTGATAAGGATAGGCAGGTCGCGGTACGATTGTATCCAGTTTTTATAGGTATTCCAGATAATGGTTTCCGATGTCGGGCGAACGATCAGCTCTTCTTCTAATTTGGCGGCCGGATCAACCACCACGCCTTTCCCGTCAGGACTGTTTTTTAACCGGTAGTGTGTTCCTACGGCGCACTCTTTGGCAAAACCTTCCACATGATCGGCCTCTTTGCTGAGAAATGATTTGGGGATGGAAAGCGGAAAATAGGCATTCTGATGTCCTGTTTCCTTGAACATACGGTCGAGCTCGGCCTGTATTTTTTCCCAAATTGCATAACCATAGGGTTTTATGACCATGCAACCGCGAACGGCTGAGTTTTCAGCCAGATCGGCTTTAATTACCAGATCCTGATACCATTGCGAATAATCAACGTTTCGTGAAGTGAGTTCTTTTAATTCTGCCATGTTTGTAGATTAAAGAGCAAAGAGCAAAGAACAAAGATGAAAGAGCTTCATCTTTTGTGTTTGTCCGAGTACTCTAATTTATGTGTTTGGATTGAAAATCAGATAAACAAGCGGCAACTTTTGTTGCTTTTTTGCGACTGCAAAGATACAATTTTCTTGGCAGGAGATAAAATGAACATGAAGGTTAATAACAGCCTGTTGTGTAACAAATGTGTAATGTAAGCTTTACCGGCTTGTAATCTGCGGGTGTGATTCCGGCTTTATCTTTGTCGCAAACAGTAAATGTCGGGACTATGTCAAAAGTGGAAATCATAGAATATTCCGATCGGTATAAAGACGATTTCAAACGGTTGAATTACGAATGGATTCAAAAGTATTTTTGGATAGAGCCAACTGATGAACCGGTTTTGAACCATCCGGATGAAGCCGTGATTGCAGCAGGCGGATATATCTTCTTTGCCCGTTTGAATAATGTGATCGTGGGTACCTGCGCGCTGATGCGGGTAGATCAGCATGTGTACGAACTGGGCAAGATGGCGGTGGACGAAGCGTATCGTGAACTGGGGATCGGCACCTTGCTGATGAAAAGTGTGATTGCTAAAGCTAAAAAAATGAAATTGGGCAAATTAGTGCTGTATTCGAATACCCAACTTCATGCAGCGATTAATATGTATATCCGGTTCGGATTTTATATGGTTCCGAAAACCGATTTTCACAACCACCGCGCTAACGTGAAGATGGAACTCAAGCTGATGGAAAGAGGTTTGCGCCGATCGTTCAAGCCGAAAGAAAAATGCAAACTCGGCTCTTGGTGATGAAATTGTATCTGTTTGATAGGTAGTCGATATGAAGTTTGCGATACCTCTTTCATAAGGTTGTTCTCAGATGCAGATTGACACGATAATAATTGATAATAAAGAGTTTTAACAATAAAAGCCCGCCGAAACTTTCCATTTCGGCGGGCTTTTGCTATTTTTGCAATCCCTAAATTTTTGGATGCGACAGTTTTGGCTGTTTGCGGCAGAGTCCTTTGTGTGCGCTTTGTGAGCATGATTGGACCCTGTTTTTGTGTTGAAAGACAATAAATTTATATATCAAACCAGAAACCTTATGAGTCTAAAAATTGTAGTATTAGCGAAACAAGTGCCGGATACCCGCAATGTGGGTAAGGACGCCATGAAAGCCGACGGGACGGTAAACCGTGCAGCTCTGCCTGCCATTTATAACCCCGAAGACTTGAATGCTCTCGAGCAAGCTTTGCGATTGAAAGACCGTTTCGAAGGTTCCACCGTTACCATTGTGACCATGGGCCCGGGACGTGCCGCCGAAATCATTCGCGAAAGCCTCTACCGTGGTGCCGACAACGGTTACCTCCTTACCGACCGCGCTTTTGCCGGTTCCGATAC
>CAZFTY010000030.1:0-11379 GCA_964521835.1 uncultured Microbacter sp. | reverse complement strand
TCCCGATGGGACTGGCTGGCGCTTCGGTATGTGAGTAAGTGCCGGTAGGCACGGTTTATATAGTAACGTCTGGACTTTAGTCCGGCGGCAGACGCAACTGCTACGTAGCTACCAGAGTGCCGTTAGGCACGGGGTATACTGCTATCCGATACGCAACCTCATGGTAAGAACTTATCGATCGATCCACTCGAACAGATACTTCTCGTCATACTCAATTGCAAACTTTTTCAACAGTCCGATATATTCTTCTTTGAAGGTGGTTTTGTGATGGTGATTCTTTTGGTTTTGAATATAATGATATACGGTGTCGACCAGAGAGCGGGAATATGAGAAGGCTCCGTACCCTTCCTGCCACTCGAATCGACGTGGAGTCAGATGATGGTCGTTGATGTATTTCGACGATCTTGCTTTCGCGATTTGCATCACTTCCGACAGCGCAATGGAGGGGCGTAGTCCGAAGAGGCAATGCACATGGTTTTCGACTCCATTTACAATCATGGTTTTGCAGCCGGTCTCGTTGATTAACTGTCCGATTACGCCGTGTACAGTCGATTGCCATGCTTCGTCTAACAGGGCTTCGCGGTATTTGACCGCGAATACGGCCTGAATGTAGATTTGATGATAACTGTTTGCCATATTGTCTGTTTTATGGGTGTTGCCACGTTTAGGATTACAGGTTTTCTCTGATGTCACTGGTCTCCTCTTACTACCCCCACCGGGTTCTCTCTCATCACTGGACTAAAGTCCAGCGTTACTATGCTGGCCGCCCCGACGGGACTTTCGTTTCATCACCGGTCTTTCTCTTATCACCGGTCTAAAGCCCGCTGTTACCATGCTGGCCGTCCCGCTGGGACTTTCGTTTCATCACCGGGCTTTCTCTTATCACCGGGCTAAAGCCCACTGTTACCATACTGGTCGTCCCGATGGGACTGGCTGGCGCTTCGGTATGTGAGTAAGTGCCGGTAGGCACGGTGTATATAGTAACGTCAGGACTTTAGTCCGGCGGCAGACGCAACCGCCGCGTAACTACCGGAGTGCCGTTAGGTACGGCGCATATAATAACGTCAGAAGTGAAGTCTGATCGTAGGCAATGCTGGTTATAGCATGACAGGAAAGACCTATGTCGGAAAGAGAACTAAACCTAATAACAAGAATAGCTTACCCAATGTTTCTTGAATTGATTCTGATCATGCCATCTTCTTCAAACTGCTTTGATATAAAATCCTTAGTCTCTAAGAACTCAGCTAAACGCTGATTGTCTCTGTTTTTCTCTAATTTGGGTCGTTTGCCTTTTTGTAATGCGATCTTAGCATAATCTCCTCCTAATTGGGTTAATCCTTCAACCACAAACGCTTCATCATACGCAGACGTAATGCACTTTTGTGTAAAAAGAGCGAGTTTATATCCCTGATTTGTGCTGTTTCTCAATAATTCAATCACGAATTCTTTACTCTGTTTAATCTCTTGTTGGGTACTTAAAATTTTGCAGATTATTGTAGCTAATTGGGGTTGTTTATCTACTATTCCTACTGATAGTGTATTGATAATAATTAGCTTTTCATTCAATTGCAAACGAGCATCTTGCAGTAGTTTTAACGCAACATTAGATTCTATATCTATCTCATTTATTTGTAAAAAATATTGATCTGTATTTTCTAAAATGAAATCTGCTGATTGGTTTTCAAAATAATCTGCAATTAATTGATAGTTATAAAGATTAAATTCAATCCCCTTGGTCTCAATTAGATATTTTATTCTTTCTTCTTCTAATTCAGAAAGATCATATTTTGTAAAGATACGATTAAAGGCTTTTCGTATATTTTTATATGCTGCTATAGAGAGTATATTTGTTCCTATTAATTGAGTAAATAAAGTACTTGCAATCTCGGCAGAAACATCATTCTGTACTTTTTGTTTACCTAATGAGACATCGTTTGACTGCATAAAGTGGATCAAAGCATCTGACAAGTTTATTTCCTGATCTTCAGAAATAAACACCGCAATATTGTTCCATATCGGCTCAATAATATTACTTTGCAAAGCCAAATCCCAGTATTCTTCATCTATATCATTAATATCTTCTATTCTATTCTCTTGTCTTACTAAATAAGAATGTTTTACACCTTCCTTTATATCTGGATTATTAATAATTTCAATATTAGTACTCGCAGATTCTTGAATACTTGTTGAAGGGAAAACCTTTTTCAAGCAATAAGCTAAATTGGTTTCTATATATTCCAATAATTTCACATTATCAGAACCTATTATAGTAGTATAACTGGCGCTTGAATACAAAGCTTCATACGATGGATTAAATGCTTTGAGAATGGCTAATATATTTTCATTAGTTAATTGATAGAAATAACCATCAACTACATATTGCAAGCACTCAACGACTAATCTTTCTGATAGTATGAGATTCTGATATCTGATCTTAAGTTCTTTCGTTATAAATTTAATGTTATTCAAACTATTTTCACTGGGTTGTTGAGAGATAAAATCGAAACGGGCTGCCATATACGTTTTGAATTCTTCAGTCTTGTAGCTTTCAATCTTAGATTGAGGAAAGAATTTCAATAAAATCTCAAAATTGAGATCGGCAAGTTCTTTGTCTTGCTGTTTTTTTATGGCAACCATAAAAAATTTATCCCAAGAATTTAATAGTTCATCAAAGAAAGGCGTAGCATCTAACCCCTGTTCATAATAGGCCTTTATGAAATCGAATGATTTTCCTTTTTTTATGTATTCTACAATGTTATTTGATTGTTGCACATATTGATTTTTGTTATTTACGAGAAAATGAACCAAATCAATGTTCAACATTGTTCCTGCAGTAAAGCTGGCATCCAGAAGCTGCTCAATCACGGCAGCAGGTTTATGAATTTGATAGTGATACTCTTTCTTTCTCCCACAATTGACATCCAATACAAATGCCTTATCTGAGATTGTCATTGTTCCGGGGTAGAAATAGGATATATAGTCATAGTAATCTTCCTCGATATAGCCATTGCGTAATAGGAAAGAGATTAAATGGCTATCTTCTACTTCATGGAAAAAAGCTTCTGCCGAATACTGCTGAAGAATCTGACGCAACGATTGAGATTTGATTTCTATAATAGATAAATCAAGTTTTTTTATGTCTGCGTTTATTTCATCTACTCGTTTTGGAATCAATGATACCCGCTGTTGATATGTATAATTGGGATCGACCTCTTTTTCTATAGTTTGGAATTTTGTTTCTAAGCTTACAAAATCTCTATTATTTCTCCAGTAGTACTGAAAATCGTTGTTCATCAGCTTATTGAACAAAGAAGGGTCTTTGGCTACCTCTGCTAATAAATGCTTCTTACTTGAATCATAGGATTCAGAAAACGCAAAAATTGAGGGACAGTGATTGGCATAATGAAATATATAATATTTCCTAAGTTCTTCTTGAGAAAAAGCCTGATATTGAGTTTGAATCTTTACTAACTCTGCTTTTAAAGCATCACGTTGTTTCTCTTTTGAAGCTATCGAACTGTTAATATATTTTTCCTTATTGGAAACAACTTTGTAGACAATCCCTTTCTGATTGTGCAGCAAAGCAAAATCTTTCGGATAGTAGTTTTTATAGATAATCATTGCTAACAGCTTCTCTTGTTTTAGTTGGCTTTCCAGTCTATAGCGATATTGTTTGTATTCATTGACTATATTCAATAAAAGGCGCATATCATCAATATACAAACCAAGTTCTTTGCAAACCTGATCGGAGATATCCGAATCGGTCTCAGGAATAATCTTATGCAATGAATCCCTCAGTTTTTCGCAAGAGTTGGAGGGATTAATTATCGGTATTACGGTTACTATATAATCGAAGAATTTGGTGCGGGATGAATCTTTGAAAATGTCATCTTTCACCGCGTAGATAAAGGTGATTTTTCGTGTTCTGTCAGGATTAATTGCCTTAGATCTGTTGAGTAATTGGTTTAGCTCCCTTAACTTTAAAAAGATATGGTGGGTGGCAAAGCGATCCAGATCTTCAATTATAACGACATTATAGTTAGTTACTTCAAAGAAGTATATAATTTCATCCAGGTGTTTATTGAAAATGGAAGTGTTTTCAGCCAAATCAATTTCTCCGTCTTTTAGATTTATCTTATTTAACCGGCTGTTATACAAATTGGTAATCAGCCATCGAATGATACAGGATCCAAAAATTACGATATAGATTATAGCTAAAATATCCCAAATTGTTTTAGCTGTGGTCCCTACTGCAAGCAGATTATAAAGAAATTGATTGTATAAGAGCTTTGGTTCAAGTACGATACATAGTGCTGCTATGAAGATTATACTCAGAATTGAATATATAAGACTCTTACATTTGTCGATATGTTTAATCCGTTTGAATCTGGATTCGGGAATGTCCTGAATTCGTTCTTTATAAATTAGTTGCTGAAGAATGCTGTATTCTATTAATCGGTTTAAAGATGCTTCTTTGTCTAATTGAATCGACTTTTTTGATGTCTTTTTTTTATCAGGGGTTGTTTTTGGGGGGTGAGATGTTCCCAGTTTGGCATTTTGTATGTCGGTTTGTTTTTTAGCATCTTTTTCTGAACCTGCAATTTCTTCATCTTCAATCTCAGGTATTTCCTTATTAGCTTCCAACGTAGCTAATGAAATGTCAAGATAATTATATTCAGAAAAATCATGCTTTAATGTTTTCAGAATAGAACTTTTTCCAGACCCAAATGGTCCGGTAAGAGCTATATTTGACACGTTGGGATCCGGCAATTTTGCTGCTAAATCCAATACGGTTTGATAAGACTTATTTGGTTCTCCGTTCTCATTTTCTTGTTGAATAATGGTGGCCGCTAAGTCAAATTGATGGAGCACATGCGATGTGCTTGCATCGTTGCCTTTACATTCTACCTTGTTTTGGTGTTGTAGTTTGTTGAGCAACCAATTTAATGCTTGTATGATGCAGTATTTCATGGAGTAATATTTCGAGAAATGGGTTTTATTCTGGATTTTTTGCTTTGGTAAAGTATGAGCCAAACTATTGTAGTACTCTTCCAATTTCCTCTCAAAGCTAAAGTTATTTATTGTTGTCACCAAATTATTTCTGCGTAATTTTAAATGTTGGTTTACAGATACCATAGCGATGAAAAAAGGTGTGGTGTAGAACGGGCTATAGCATCTCGTATTTCGTAAAAAACTAAAATCCCCTGCAAATTTCTTCGCGGGGGATTTTGTGCTGTATTCAGAAAAGCAATGTTTATCCGGCAATGGTGGCGCTTATCAGTGCGCTCCAGGGACCGCGTTCGTTGCGGGTGTTCACCCAGCGCAAGCGGTAGTAGGCTGTCTTACCGGCATCCGCTTCACTAAAATTTACCACATAAGGAGTGGCGGTGTCTGTGGTCAGATAGGTAAGCTCGGCAACAGATGCCGGAGCTTCGCCCACCTTCATCCATATTTCGCAACCATGTACCCCGGCCGGTTTGGCGCGGCTGGTAGGCGTTGCTTCGTCCGAAAAATGGATGGTGTGTTGCTGCCGTACCGAAAAATCGATCCGTCCCACGGGACTGGAATCGGGCACCGGCGAAGAGGTGCGGCTGTCGCTGCGTACGGTAAGACCCAGACGGGTACGGTCGGCATCGCTCACTTTGCTGTTGTTGGCAAGGTGTTCTGCCACAAACGAGCGTAATGAGGGTTCGTAGTCGTACCGTGCATCGTCCTTTGCCTTTACGTCGGCGCTGGTACGGTTCTGTTTGTTACTGGCCACTGTAAAGGTAGCGGTCCACTTGGTCTGATACTGCTTCACCGGTAGTATCGATTCTGGTGTAATGCCCCATGCGGTAGCGTTGGTCTCGGTCTCAGTTAGCAGATTGCTTTGCCAGAGGTTGAAATCCGTGTCGCTACGGGGAACAAAATCGTTTGTTTTCATCTTACACACATTTAATTGGTTATACAATACTATGCTGTTGATCTCAAAAAGCCGGTTGTCGGTGTCGTTCATCTTGCTTCCGGGGTAAACCCCGAAGGTGTCATGGTCATTCCCGAGAGAACCGGGATAATCCCCGAATGTTCCGTGGTTATCCCCCAAAGAGTCGGGGCATCCCCCAAAAGAGCCGGGGTTTTGTCCGAAGGTTCCGGGGTAAACCCCGAAAGAACGGGGGCTTTCCCCCAGGATTCCGGGCTATTCCCCGAAACAGGCGGGGACGATAGATTGTGTCGGACGGAACCTTTTCGTTGTGCCGGGATACTCCGCGCCGGAGGCGAAACCGGCTGCAAGGTAAAGGTGGTCAACGACGAAAAATAAATATTTGTGACTAACGGTCTGATTTTGTGACGAATGTCGCAAACAGACGATACCGAAAAGACAAGGAAATCGCCCCTCTTTTGTGGTCGGGAGCATCTTCAGGTATTAGTTCCACGGTTTTGCCTAATTTCCCTATCTTTGCAGCATGAACAACGGATTTATCATAGCGGGAACCAACAGCGGGAGCGGTAAAACCACCGTTACTATCGGTCTGATGCGACTGCTTGACCGACAGGGCTATCGGGTGGCTCCCTTCAAAACCGGTCCCGACTATATCGATCCGGCTTTTCACAGCGTGGCTACAGCTACCGATTCGCACAACTTAGATACCTACCTGCTGGGCGAAGAGACTGCCCGTTACCTTTTTGCCAAATACAGCCACGCGAGCGATGTGGCCGTGGTGGAGGGGGTGATGGGAATGTTCGACGGCATTGGCGAGGAGGGTGGCGGAAGCACGGCCGAACTGGCACGAGTGCTCGGTTTGCCGGTGATTCTGGTGGTGAGTTGCAAAGTGCTTTACCAGAGCGTGGCGGCCATCGTCAACGGTTTTGCCCGTTTTGACGAACGGGTGCGGGTGACGGGTGTAATTCTGAACCACGTCTACAGCGACGAACAGTTTGCTTTTCTGCAACACTATATTGAGAAACAGTGCGGCGTGGCCTGTCTGGGTTACCTGCCTCCCGACGACGCCATCGGGCTCGAAAGCCGTCACCTGGGACTGATACAGGCGGGCGAAGTGGAGGCGCTGGTCGACAAAACCGACCGCATTGCTGACCTGATGGTACAGCATATCGATATTCCCCGTTTGCTGGAGATAACCCGTACCGGCGAACAACCGTTTTCGGCCAACAAACCGGCAGGTTTCGATATCCCCTTACAAGGACTGAAACTGGGCATGGCCTACGATAAAGCCTTCAGCTTTTACTACCGTGCCAATCTCGATCTGCTGGAAGAGAACGGTGCGGAACTGCACTATTTCAGCCCATTGGCCGATGTGGCGCTGCCTGCCGGAATCAACGCGCTCTATCTGGGCGGCGGTTATCCCGAAGTATTTGCCCGCGAACTGAGCGAGAACCGTACGATGCTGCAAAGTATCCGGACGGCCGCCGAATGTGGGATGCCCATCTATGGTGAGTGCGGCGGACTGATGTACCTGACCGAAGGGATTAGTCCCGCGGAGGGAGAATTTTATCCGATGGGTGGGGTGTTCGGCTGCCGCACGGAGATGACCGCCCGTTTGCAGCACTTCGGCTATTGCCGGGTCGGGTGGGGCGATGCGCAGACACTGGCGCATGAGTTTCACCATTCGCAACTGATCCCGACCTCCGAAACGCCCAACTATCGCTTCAGCTTCGAGATCGAGAAACCGGAGAATCACCGCCGTTGGAAGGGCGGACTCTCCTACAAAAATGTGCTGGCAGGCTATCCGCATATTCACTTCTATTCCGACGCTGCCTTTTTCAGAAAACTGGCTGCGTGGTGGAAAGGGTGAAATAGATAGATCAAAGTCCGAGGTTTGGTAACTAAAACTTTGGCATAGATCTGATAAATTCGGATAACTGTTGTCGTTATCAAAGGATTGTTTTCAAAATTACGGACAAACGCTTAACTTTGTAGAATCCGGTTTGTCGGATTGAATCTTTACCAAATTTGTTTACCGTAATGAAATTGAAAAGACATTATCTTCGTTCGCTATTGTGTGTTTGTGTGCTGGTCGTGTGCGGAATACCGGTTGAAGCGCAGTCTGTCTCAACCGATGATGTTTTACAATCAGCTACGTGGATCTCCGATAATGATAACGGAACTTTTACCAATCCCCTGTTTTATGAAGAGTTTTCCGATCCCGATATGATTCGGGTAGGAGACGATTATTATATGACCGGAACTACGATGCATACTATGCCCGGACTGCCTGTTCTTCATTCCAAGGATATGGTCAATTGGGAGCTGCTCGGTTATGCGGTAGAGCGGCTCGATCTGGGGCCGGCTTTTCGTCTTGAGAAGGGGAAAGATATTTACGGTCAGGGCATCTGGGCTCCCTGTTTGCGCTACCGTAACGGCATGTTCTATATCTTCTCCAATGTAAATCATTACAATACCCAGCTGTTTACCGCTACCAATCCCGCCGGTCCGTGGACACGTACCTCCATGAAGGGTAGTTTCCACGATTTGTCGGTGCTGTTTGATGACGACAACAAAGCGTATGTGGTGTGGGGCTACGATGAGTTACACATGGCGCAACTAAATAGTCAACTTACCGATACCATCCCCGGAACGGGGCGGATTATTGTGTCGCGCGGCAGCGGAGCAGGCGAGGGGAGTCATCTTTACAAGATTAACGGCAAATATTACATAACCAATACCAATTGTGATCCGGTAGGCTATCAGGTTTGTTTGCGTGCCGATCAACCATACGGACCTTACGAAGTGAATGTGATGAGTGCCCAAGAGGGTTTTGGTTACGGCACCGGGTGGCGGTTGAACGATACCAAAAACGGACCTCCTTTTAATCTGATACCGCCTTCGCCGAATTATCAGGGCGCGGTGGCTTTGCATCAGGGCGGCATTATTCAGGTGCAGTCGGGCGAATGGTGGGGCTGGTCGATGCTTGACTTCAATTCGGTAGGTCGTGTGACGGCACTTTCGCCGGTTACATGGAAAGAGGGTTGGCCCTATTTCGGGTTGCCCGGCAATCTGACGCGTACTCCCATGACCTGGGTCAAACCGAATACCGGTTTTACTTCCCGGCCCAAACCGTTGTTCGACCGGAGTGATAATTTTGACGGTCCGGCGTTGAATAAGATATGGCAATGGAACCATGTTCCCGATAATGAAAAGTGGTCGTTGACAGAGCATCCAGGTTATTTGCGTTTGCACGCTTTGCCGTCGGATGATTTTTGGCATGCCCGCAATTCGTTGACGCAACGCGCTATCGGTCCCGAATCGTTTGCAATATCCAATCTGGATGTGGCGGGTCTGAAAGCAGGCGATGTGGCAGGTTTGGCGTTGCTTAATCTTCCGTATGCCTGGGTGGGCGTGGTTAAAGAGAACGATAGCCAATATATTCGTTATTACAATCAGCAAACACAAAAACAGGAGAAGCTCTATTTTGCCGGTACCAATGTGTGGCTGCGGGCCTATTGTAATTTCGATACCGATAGCGCCCGTTTGAGCTTTAGCCTCGACGGTCATAATTTTCATAACATCGGCGATCCGGTAGTGATGCCCTATCAATTGAAAACTTTTCAGGGAGTTCGTTATGCTCTCTTTTGCTACAGTGCCACCAAAAATGGGGGCTATGCCGACTTTAATAGTTTTCGGGTGGATGAACCGCGTGGAAATGCTTTGGTACGGCATATTCCCCTCAACCGGGTTATTCAGTTGAAAAGTAAGGCCGACGGTACATTGTTGGTCAACTGGAAGAACTGTTTGCGTGCTGTTCCGGGCTCATCTCCATTGGCAGCGGGAAATGTTTCGTTGTTCCGGGTGGTTGACAGGGGGAATGGACGGGTTGCTTTACAATCGGTCTCAACCGGAGGTTTTGTAACGGTGAAGGGCGCAGCCGGCATGAGTGAGGTGCGAATTGAAGCGGTGGAAAATGGCGACGCTTCCATTTTTCAGTGGGAAGATATGTTGAAAGATGACATGCGGTTGTTGTCTCTTTATAGCCATCGTTATCTCTGGGCCGATCCTGTGGCGCAGAGCCTTTGTGCTGCCGATGCCCGTGGAACACGTCCCGACAGAAAAGACGGTACCTGTTTTGTATGGAATATCGTGGGAAATAAATAACGGGTTATTTTGCTTTCTCATAAAAAGAAACACCTGACAATCATTGAAACTTGTCAGGTGTTTCTTTTTATTTGATAACGAACGCTTATTCGTTGTAGGTAGGTAGTGGCGAATATTTGCCGGAGTAGCGTAACATCTGTTCGGTGTACCCTTCCGTGTAGGAGATCTTCACATCTTTGATATTGCCTTTGGCATCTTTCACGGCTGTCAGCACCGGATTGACAAAGCCTTTGTAGGGTTTCAGTTCCAGTTTCTTGTACCGGGCCAATACTTCGTCGTGCAGCTTCTGATCTACCTGTACGCCGTAATCTTCCACCAGTTTCTTGGCTCCTTCAAAGTCGCCTTCCGATTTCACTCGCTGGATTTCGGCCAACAGTACACCCAGCAGTTTGTGCATCTTCTCGTAGTCGTTCACTACCACGAAGGTCTTTCCGTCGCGTTGCTTGAATTCTACCACATTTTCGGCTTTGCCATGTTCGTATACCCAGCGGGCAATCAACTGACGGTTGCGCATGTGAGCCTCTTCGATGTTTTTGCCCGGTTCGATACGGGTGAGCTGTGTCATCAGACCATTCATCATGTATTTGTAATACTCGGCTTTGTAGGCTTCTTTGTCGGGAAGAATGCCCAGTTCAACTAATTTAGGATCGCCCACGTAGTAGAGACCAAACAGGTCGGCGCGCGCCTCTTCGATGGTTTTGCCGTAGGCTTTAAGCGCATCGGTATCGACACCCGGCAACAGTTTGCCTGAGCCATGGCCGAGGCATTCGTGCAGATCGGTGTGAAGCACGTCGGTAAGGAAACCATACGTGCGGATCGACTTCAACTCTTTATCGCTCCAAACGAACTCTTCATTGAACCCGCTCTTCTGCGCTGCTTTGTCGTAGGCTTCCATGATGTTTTCGATGGTTACCGACTTCGACCCGTAATCCTTGCGAATCCAGTTGGAGTTGGGCAGGTTGATACCGATAGGGGTTGAAGGGTAGCAATCGCCGGCTAATTGAGCCACGGTGATTACCTTGGCAGTAACGCCTTTCACCTTCTCTTTTTTGAAACGTTTGTCTACCGGCGAGTTATCTTCAAACCACTGTGCGTTGGCGCTGATGGTTTCGGTACGTTTGGTGGCTTTCAGGTTTTTGAAGTTGACGTTCGACTCCCAGCTTCCCTTCAGTCCCAGCGGATCGCCGTAACTTTCGGTAAAGCCGTTCACGAAGTCGATTTGCGATTGAGTGTCTTGTACCCAGAGGATGGCGTAAGCATCGAAGAGCTTCAGGTCGCCTTTCTGGTAAAAC
>CAZFTY010000029.1:0-11410 GCA_964521835.1 uncultured Microbacter sp. | reverse complement strand
GCATACATTGTGAACGGAGTTATCTTTATGATGTGTGCAATTTATTTCAGATAATCGTTGCATTTTACATAGAAAGAATGGTTGTGTTGAAATTGTTCACAGAAACAAAAAGTATGCTGCTTTCCTCTGAATTGATCGATAAGGTTTTTCGCTTCTTGTTCAATCTTTATTTCATAAAGACGTTTTGTCTTTGCTCGGTTGTAGGTTAGATACCCGTTTTCAATTGTTGGATTTTGGAATAAATCTTTGGAGTTAATGCCGATGAGGTAAAACGACAAAAAGAATACATCTCTGGCCCAATTCTGTTGTTCGGTTCCAGAGAATATAAGAATCTGTTTCATTTGCCTTATGGTTAAGGCTCTTTTTCGAGTTGATTCTTTTTTTATTTTGAATTTGCGAAAAGGATAAAGATCAGCACTTATGATTTCATTGTCAATTGCATCATTGAATACCGCCCGGATATTTCTAAAGTGAATTGCCCTGGAATTAGTTGCATTTCCATCATTTGACATTGATTTGTCAAAATCATTTAGCCAGGCTAAATTTATATCGTTGAAATATAGTGTCTTATTGTAGTATTTCGCTATCTTGTTTTTAGTCGCCTCATAAATTTCTTTTGTTCTGTCAGCTTTCCTGTTGATGAATATTTGCATATAAGACTGAAAATCAACAATTTTATTTCTATTGGCAAACAAATCACGAACTTTGTAAGCATCTTCGTTAAGTCTACCACGTTGAAGGAGATCAGATATAAATTTTTCGGCTTCATTGTAAACGTCTTCGATAAGTTTATTTTTCAATTTGTATTTCTTATCTGTAGGCAATACGTTGAAGTTGGTTTTATCCCAATCTTTTTCAAAAGCAAATACGTTGAAGCTATAATAAGCTGTTTTACTATTGATACAGAATGACAATCTAATGGGGTTTTGTCCTTGTAGATTGGAGGTTCTTTTATCAAGTGAAATCTTTATTGAAGCCATGATATTTTAGTTTGCTTGCAAGTTTTTTGCAAGTTTACTTACTCAAAAGTGCTCAAATATTCCCGATATTTGATGTTACTATATTCTCAAAGCAAGTATATGTACAAATAAAAAAGCCCTGCAAACAACAATAATAAGTTGAAATACAGGACTTTTTATTTAAGTCGGGGTGACAAGATTCGAACTTGCGACCACACGCCCCCCAGACGCGTACTCTAAACCGGGCTGAGCTACACCCCGCTCAATTGTGGTGCAAAGGTAATATCTTTTTTCTTTTTTGCAAATAGTTTTTTACCGGAAAAATAGTGGTTTACAATAAAAACAGAAAATTGTGTGTAATTGTTTTATTTTCAGTTGTGTAAATCGTTATTTGTTTGAAGGCTTTCGTGGCTTTCTCGCTATTTATTTTTGATTTACAGTTGTTTGCACTCCACGCGGATAATACCCGCTTTATGGCATTTAGTTACCATAGGCCGTTATTCCACCGAAAAACAGATCTATTCCGGCATATGTTTTTGTCGTTGCCCGGTGGCAATATTTATAGAGTGCACGATACAAAGCAATATTTTTTTCGTAGTTTTGCAGATAAATAAATTAGTTTTATTTCAATAATAACCATTACAAAAACTGTAAAATCTACTATGAACAATAAAAACAAGACAGTGGTATTGACGGTAGGATTTGTAATTTTAGCCGGATTAGGATTACAAGGATATGCCGCTACACCAAAGATGAAGGCGCATAGTACCGTCAAAAGCGATACTGCACGTACCCTCTCTCCGTACTTCACTGCGGCTACCGCGCTGAAAAAGACCCCCAACCCGGCAGGTTTCATTCAACGTTGGTTACTGCTGGATCCTATCAACAAACCGAACCGTGGCAACACCGTTTTTACGGATAGTTACGTACGCAAGGCATTTGCAACCGAATATTTTCCAAATCAGTTTACGGTTCTGCCCAAAAACGGCGATAAGGTAAAAGTCGGCGAACAGGAGTTGACATGGCATGCTCTGGAAACTACAAAGTTCAATATGAAACTGTTCCGCTTCGCCTACGGATTGAGAAAACAATATTATGGAGTCATTTTCTGGGCGGTAACCGTTATTAATTGCCCGCAGGAGATGAAAGATGTGAGAATGGCCGTAGGATCCAATTCTGCATCGATGTGGTGGCTTAATGGTGAGGAGGCAGTGATACTTTCGGGCGACAGACGTATGGTGATGGACGACTGTGTTTCTCATCGCTTGACACTTCACAAAGGGAAGAACATCATCCGTGGAGCTGTAATTAATGGCCCGGGTATGAGCGATTTCTGTCTTCGTTTTATCGATGAAAAAGGACAACCGGTACGCAACCTCACCATCACATGTGAATGAAATGGAGCGACGGTTAGTATCAGAAACTTTAGCAAATTACCTTTATATTGAAACGCCCGTGTTGAAAACACAAACCTGTCACTGATAAACAGTTCGTACACAATATGAGCATTATATCATACAAAAAACAAATTATTAACTGATGAAATCAAAAACTAACATACTGGGTATTGTAGCCCTGTTATCCTTGTTGTTAAGCGGAACGGCTATAGCGCAAGTCGGAAAACCGTTTATACACGACCCATCGTCCGTAGTAGAATGTGACGGAAAGTATTACACCTTTGGTACCGGTAGCGGCGGATTGGTGTCTGACGACGGCTGGACATGGAACAGCGGCGGCGTGCGTCCCGGCGGCGGTGTTGCTCCCGATATTATTAAAATCGGAGATCGCTATTATGTGTCGTATGCCAGAGGTGCCAGAAAACAACATGCAAGCGATGTGATGGTGATGTGGACGAAGACACTCGACCCGAAATCGCCAGACTTCGGGTATAAAGACGAAACACTTGTTGGGTCGAGTACTGGTGACGATGATTGTGAAGCAATCGATCCCGCGTTTTTGCTCGATCCTACCACCGGACGTTTATGGTTGTCGTATGGTACCTATTTCGGATATATCCGCTTGATAGAACTTGATCCGAAAACCGGAAAACATGTAGCAGGTAACCAACCTATCAATATTGCCATCGATTGCGAAGCTACCGCTATGATGTATCGCGATGGCTGGTATTACCTGTTGGGTACCCATGGCACCTGCTGCGACGGAGCAAACTCAACGTATAATATTGTTGTGGGTCGTTCGAGAAAAGTAACCGGCCCTTATGTCGATAATATGGGAAGAGAGATGTTGGAAGGTGGCGGTAAAATGGTTGTTGCTGCCGGTGGACGTGTTAACGGTCCGGGTCACTTCGGGCGTACCATTGTTGATGACGGCGTTGAAAAAATGTCGTGCCACTACGAAGCCGATCTGGATCAGGGTGGTCGCAGCGTATTGGGTATTCGTCCGTTATTGTGGAAAAACGGATGGCCTGTTGCCGGAGAGAATTTCAAAGAAGGAACTTACGAAATCGAATCGGAAAGAAGAGGTTACGCGTTGGAACTGGTAGTTGACTTTACACGGATGGCCGGTGGAATGCGCGGCTTCGGACGTAACACCAATGAACCGATCAAACCCGTTGCATCGCAACAGCTGGCCGATGTAATCAATACCTGGCCGACCGGAAACATTGATGTAAGAATCGGTGATTATATGTTCCGTCCTCACCAGAAATGGACGATCACAGCCGTTCCCGATGCCGGTGGATATTTAGGCGGCCCTTATTATAAAATAGTAATTGCTGGAACCGATCGTGCATTAGCTGCTACAGCCGATGCCGAAGTAATCACCGTTCCTTCGTTTACCGGTGCGCCGGAGCAATTGTGGCGCATCGATCAGCTTACCGATGGTACCTACCGCATTATGCCGAAGGTAGTTCCCAACTCGAAAGAGAAGCTGGCATTGATCTCTTCGGGCGACAGTACACCTACACTGGGCAAGTTCGATATGAAGAGCGACAATTCCAAATGGAATTTCAAAGATCACTAATCAGATTCGTGCTGAAACGAACCGGTTGCCTGTAGTAACTCTTCAATGAAAATTGCTGCCGGTAGCAGGTGAGTTATATCAGACGGTTGTAAAATAGATACGTATGGATAAAAGGCGCAATTTGAAAGAATTGCGCCTTTTATGTACGCGTCAATGGGCTGATGGCTTGAAAAGCCTCATTTTCATAACCGCAGGCCTGTGACCTGTAGTGAGTAAAGCTGGGACCCAACACGACCTGAAAGGTCGGACTATACTAAAAGAAATGCCTTTGACTACGCTGATTTTAATTCAATTCAGACGATATAAAACGCGATTAGGTGTTAAATACGATATTCATAATCTTTATTACTCAACAAAAATGAAAAGCCAAATAGTAGTATTCGTTGTTGCAATGTCCGGAATATTGGTCTCCTGTCAACACACAAAGAGAGTTGCTAACGTGGAAAAACCGAATGCAATAACGGTTGAAAATCAAAAGAGTACCCCGATGACCGGCATTGCGTTTACTGTTGCAAAAAATTATTTTGTACGCAATGATGCCGGGAAGCTGGATAATCCGAAAATTGAAACTGCCGAAGCGTTCAGGCACATATTCGGAATGGCGGCAACAATGGGCAAAAACGGAAGACCGACAACGATAGACTTTACCCGGCAGTATGTAATCGCGGTTTTGCTGCCCGAAACGAACCGGACAACAACAATCGAACCTGTCAGCCTCCGGAAAAATGCAAAAGGAGAGATAACGCTAACCTACAAAATTGTGGTCGGACAAGAGCAATCGTACACTACAATCCCGAACTTAATAATTGTTGTGGACAGATCCGAAACCGGAAATGTTACGTTGAAAGCGATTAAATAGGTGGCATTGTGGCCTGTTTCTTTTGTAACCTGCCAATTGAGGTATCTCTTCGTTTTGTTTATTCAAAAATTAGATTGTTTGGTTCGCTGTTTGAACGTATGTTAAAAATGCGTTTTTTTAAGGATGCAAATAAACCATTGGCATTAAAAACAATCAAACTGTTTAAGTGTTATTCTTTGTTTCGGTTTGTTAGCCGGAAAGAACACAGTCTCGTTTTGGGAAGAAAACAGGGTATGAAAAGCAACGAAGAGTAGGCGCAAACGGTAGATTATTGGTAAATCTTGCCTGTTTCAGCCTGAAGTAATAAATTTTTATTCTTAGGTTCGGAGCGCTCTTCCAATACAATTTGAAAAGGCGATGGTTCGCTGATGCCGATACCTCTATCCGAAGCAACGGGAGCAATTCAGATTAGTGAAAATTCAGCGCGATATGGATAGTAAACAGCAGTGATGCAATAGTTTTCAAAAATGGATTTAAACTTCTGTTTTGTATAAAAAACAAAAGAAAAAAGGTTGGATTTTGTGGCCGTCCGTACGCCTCTGTTATGGGACTATTTTACAAGAAACCCCCACGCATATGGCTATTAATCACTAATTTTCATATTGCAGTATCGCTTAACCGTATAGTACAAAACGACATTTTTTTTGTAGTTTTGCAAGCAAAGTATACTTAATCATCAATTATAAAAACTGTAAAATCTACTATGAACATCAAACGCAAAACATTGTTATTGGCGATGAGTTCCGTGATTTGGTTAGGAACCGGATTGCAAGGAAGTTTCGCTGCGTCAAAGGTTGTGGCCAAAAGTAAAGGTGCCGTTCAAAGCGATACCGCCCGAACCATCTCTGGCTATTTCACCCCGGTTACTCCACTCAAAAGTACACCCGATGCCAAAGGGTTTATTCGTCGTTGGTCTATATTGGAGCCGATCAACAAACCGAATCGTGGCAATACGGTATTTACCGACAGCTACCTTAGAAAAGCATTCTCGACCGAGTATTTCCCCAATCAGTTTACAATTATTCCTAAAAACGGAGAGACTGTAAAAGCAGGCGATCAGGAGTTGAAATGGCATGCTTTGGATAGCAAAAACTACAATGTCAAACTGTTCCGTTTCGCTTATGGCTTAAGAAAACAAATTTACGGCGTGTTGTTCTGGACGGTAACCGTGGTTAATTCTCCACGCGAAATGAAGAATGTAAGAATGGCCGTAGGATCCAACTCAGGATCGATGTGGTGGCTCAACGGCAAGGAAGCTGTATTGCTTTCGGGCGACAGACGTATGGTTGTGGACGATTGCGTATCGACCCGTCTGACACTGAACAAAGGAAAGAACATTATTCGCGGAGCTGTAATTAATGGCCCGGGTATGAGCGATTTCTGTGTTCGTTTCTTAGATGAAAACGGAAAGCCTATCAAAGATATTATCATTACTAATGAATAATAAAGACCTTAAAAACAATCATATACACATGAACTTAAGAACAAAAATGATGGGCGTAGCAGCCCTGTTGTCGGTGATGTTAGCCGGAACAGTGAAAGCACAAGTCGGCAAACCATTTATACATGACCCCTCTACCATTGCAGAGTGCGATGGAAAGTATTATACCTTTGGTACAGGTGGCGGCGGATTGATTTCCGAAGACGGCTGGACATGGAACAGTGGCGCTGTACGTCCCGGTGGCGGTGCAGCTCCTGATGTAATCAAAATAGGTGATCGCTATCTTATTGCTTATGGCTCTACAGGTGGCGGTTTGGGCGGCGGACACGATGGTAGAATCAATACCATGTGGAATAAAACGCTCGACCCTAAATCTCCCGATTTTAAGTTCTCCGAATCGAATGTGGTAGCTTCATCTGCTAATATGGAAGATAACGATGCTATCGATCCGGGTCTGCTTCTTGATCCGACTACCGGTCGTTTGTGGTTATCGTATGGTACCTATTTCGGATTTATCCGTCTTGTAGAACTCGATCCGAAAACCGGAAAACGGGTAGCAGGTAATCAGGCTATCAATGTGGCTATCGATTGCGAAGCTACCGATTTGATGTACCGCGATGGCTGGTATTACCTGTTGGGTACCCATGGCACCTGCTGCGACGGTGCTAATTCTACCTACAATATCGTTGTGGGTCGTTCACGTAAAGTTACAGGTCCTTACCTCGATAACATGGGCCGCGATATGTTGGAAGGTGGCGGTAAAATGGTTGTTGCTGCCGGTGGACGCGTTACAGGTCCCGGACACTTCGGTCGTTTGATTCTGGGTGACGGCGTTGAAAAAATGTCGTGCCACTACGAAGCCGATCTGGATCAGGGCGGTCGCAGCGTATTGGGCATTCGTCCGCTGTTGTGGAAAAACGGATGGCCTGTTGCCGGAGACAATTTCAAAGAGGGTACCTACGAAATCGAATCGGAACGTAGAGGATACGCTTTGGAACTGGTTGTTGACTTTACACGTATGGCAGGTGGAATGCGCGGTTTCGGACGTAATACCGACGAACCGATCAAACCGGTTGCATCGCAACAGTTGGCCGATGTAATCAATACCTGGCCTACCGGAAACATTGATGTTAGAATCGGTGACTATATGTTCCGTCCTCATCAGAGATGGACAATCACAGCCGTTCCCGATGCAGGCGGTTATCCCGGTGGTCCTTACTACAAAATAGTAATTGAAGGTACAAACCGTGCGTTGGCTGCAACAGCCGATGCCGAAGTAATCACCGTTCCGTCGTTTACCGGAGCTCCCGAGCAATTGTGGCGCATCGATCAGCTTACCGATGGTACCTACCGCATTATGCCGAAGGTAGTTCCAAACTCGAACGAAAAGCTGGCGTTGATCTCTTCGGGCGACAGTACACCCACGCTGGGCAAGTTTGATATGAACAGTGACAATTCCAAATGGAACTTTAAGGCACACTAAATAAAAGAACACAACGAACACTTTTGAGAGGCGCATGTCTAACCGACTGCGCCTCTCTTTTTTTGGGAAATGACTCCGGCTTTACAGCTTCGTGTTGAGTATGTATCGATCTCAATTTCAGCTATCTACTTATTATCGTGTACACTACAGCCCTTCTCTCCGAAGGCTACTAACCGGACTCAAACACCCTTCTTGCATCTTTTGCAAATAAATTTAACCTAAAAGCTATTTTATAAATTGTTTTTCGTAGTTTTGAGTGCTGATTAAGCGCAAAAAAAGCGGTGGCTGGTAGCGGGTTAACGGCAAAACAGTCTTAACCGCGATTAACGCAGAGAACAGGATTACGCAGAGAGGAACAGAAAGGCAAATTGCTAAGATATACAATGAATCTTTGTATCGGAGGATCTGCGATCCGTCGCCGCTGGAGTATAAGGATCTGCGATCCGGTAACGAGTGCAATTAGTTTCGCTGACCTTCGATTTCGATAAGACGGATTACAAATCCTAATACTCTTTACCGTCGTCGGATTGCAAATCCGACGGGACAGAAAATCAGCAGAGAATACCTTAGCCAAATTAGATGCTTCAATAAATTAACTACAGGGATATGTGCGACAACAAAAATTCAAAGTAAAATATATTTATTTGAATATTATTAGATTACAGGATAAATAAATTGATATAAATGTGAAATATGTGCGACACTGTCGCACATACACAGATGTTAGCAGCAAGCCGAAAAAAAAGATGAAAGTCTTTGCTAATAATTATGATTTTTCTAATAAAGAAACAGTACTAATACAATTCAACTAATGACAGAAGGATTATTTTCAAAATATGAGAGAGATGAATTAAATAAGATTACTGCAAAGTCAATCTTAGAAAAATTAATGAATATTCGTCAGAATATAAATGTCGAATTTACCGCCAGAAGATTAATTTGGGAACTTATTCAAAATGCCAAGGATAACGCAAGTCTTTGTAATGAAGAGGGTGAAAAAGTGGATGTAGAAATAAGGCTAACTGATAATCAATTTATTTTCGCTCACAATAAGGGTTATTTCACGAATGAACATATAAGAGGGTTAATTAGAAAGTACTCTTCAAGCGATAAAGACAGAAATGCAGAGCAAATAGGACAAGTATATAAAACTACGGGACGTTTTGGTACTGGATTTATGACAACTCATTTACTCTCTGAAAAAGTTCAGGTTAAAAGTTATTATAAAAATGAGATTTCTCAATTTGCGAATTTTAGTTTTTGGTTAGATAGAAGCGGAAAAGGAGAAAATGAAATCATTGTAGGAATTAATAATGCATTTGACGAAGCTGAAAGAAGTATAAAAGAATCAGAAAGTGTACCAATGTCTAAAAATAATTTTAAAACTTCGTTTATATATCCTCTCACTGAACAAAAAAGAAAATTGGCTCATATTGCTATTGAGGAAGCCCAAAAAGGTATTGCATATACTTTAATTGATGTGCCAGAAATCAATAGCATAACTATTAATGAAGAATTAATCGGAGGATTCACATATGGTATTAAATATGTAGATACAATATCTTACAAAAACAGAGATTTAATTATATACAATCTAATAGTTGATGGAAAAGAATCTGATAAACGATTTATAACTTTAAAACAAAATGAACTTCAGATTATTATCCCAGTTTTGTATAAAAACGACAACTATCATACTTTAGAGTTAGATCGCACTATACCAAGACTTCATTTAGACTTTCCAATGATAGGTACAGAAGATTTAAACCTTCCTTTTGTAGTTAATAGCCCCTTATTTGAACCTACCGAGCCAAGAGATGGTGTGAGTTTGATGAATGATGAAGAAAATGAGATTTCTCAATTGAATTGTAGCACTATGCTTAGTGCTGTAAATTTATTCAATCATTTTTTATCATTTGTAGGAGAAACTGAAAAGTGGAATGATTTATACAACTTAGCTCGAATCAAGCCGCCCAAGAAGCACACTTGGATAGATGGAGATTGGTTTAAAATGAATATCATTGATCCTATAAGAGACAATATCTTACATACGTCCATTGTCGACGTAGAAAGTGGAGAAAGAATTTCAATCTTAGATAAAGATGATGAACATCAAGTTTTTTTCCCTCACAGTGAAAAAGATGCTATTAGAAGTGAGATTTGGAAATTGTTAAAAAAAATGTATCCTCAATTTACTCCTTTAAAAGAACACATTGATAATTGGGAAGAAATCATTTGGAATGATTGTTATAAGTTTTCCATCTCGGAATTATCAAAAGAAATTGAAAGAATGGAAAACATAGCAAATCTAGCTAACTTTCTTAAAGGAGATGAGGATAATGCACTTGTATTTTTAAATGAGTATTATCAATTATTAAATACGGAAGAGATCCATATTAAGGATATTTCTACCGACAAATATAAAGTTATACCAAATCAAGAAGGTGATTTTGTAAAAAAATCTGAGTTATTTATTGATGAAAATATAGAAGAAGAATTAAAAGTTGTATGTTCATTCATTAGTACTAATCCTAGGTCATATCTTAGACACAAAAAAGCAATTACAGCCAGTAATATTGATCGAGAATCTTCAATACTAAAATATCCTAAGAAGGAACAAAATGTCATTATTGCTGAAATTAATAATATCATCAAAGAGGGTAAAAACAATCAAATTTCTGCGGCTTGCGATTACCTTGCATCTTTATTCTCAACTGATTTAATCACTGAAAAAAGAACTAGTATTTTTGAATTTTCTAAAAGAGTTTATCCTGATGACTTTACTCTGAAAAGGACAATTCAACAATTCAACGAAAAGATATGGGAGGAATCAGACAAGTATTCATTATATTATATAGTTTCAAAAATATCTCAATATGAAACGATAGAAAAAGCTAGTAGAGATCTAAATTTTAAAGATGAAGTTACCTTCAAACTATCGCTTGACAGTTTTATAACATTTCTAGTAAAAGAAGATTTTGATAACAATATCAACAGAACAAAGCACCCAATCTTACCTAATCAAAATGGTTTATTCTGTATAAAGGATAATTTGTATTTGGATGATGGGAATATCGGAGATGAACTTAAAGATATTTCTAAAGAGTTAGGATATGACCTCAGGGAAGAACTTTTAGATGTTTCCATATTTTTACAACTTCCTGAAAATAGAACGTGTACAATCGAACATGTTGCTGAAAGAATATCGAGTTTTATAAAACCTATAATTAGAGATGTAGATAAGAGAAAAGAACATAGTGAAACTCTTAAGAAATTCTATCTATGGATGGATGAAAATAAAAAAAATGCGGATAAATATTTTTCTGATTTATTTGAAAAGCGGTTTTTATTTCTGGAGGATGATGATATTTCCAAGAATATGAAAAAAGCAACAGAATTAGATCGATTAATGGAGGAACATGGAATTAAAACAATCGAGGACCTTCGGATTCAATTATTAAAAATTAATAGCAATAATAATAGTATTAGTAATGATGAAGAAAATGAAAAGATAGATATAACTAAAGAAATACTTGTGAGTTTAGGAATTTCATCTCCTGAACAATTAGATGAGGCATTTAAAGACCCTTTAATATCTTCGAGGTTTTATCATACGTCTACACCAACAACAGACATGTTCATCTATGCTCATGGACTAATTAAAAGAGCAAAACAAAATATTATTG
>CAZFTY010000028.1:0-11466 GCA_964521835.1 uncultured Microbacter sp. | reverse complement strand
GTTCCGTAGGTCGCCTTTCATCTGAAGGTTGCTGTTGGGGAAATATTCCTTGCAAAGCATGTGCTCTCCCAATTCAAGGTGCGCTCCCCCGAAAGCAAAGATCACAGCATCAGTCAGCAGTACGCCTGCCGTATTGAAAGATCCGCTGGAATTAGCCAAATCATAATCCATGTATGCAGCCAAAACGGTTTTCTTTGTACTGTTGCAATACGAATCGTTATTGTTGATAGTGGTTGCCAGGTCTTTATAGCCGTCATTGGGGCTCCACACTTCGGTATACAGGAAATCGACCGGCGTGGTGGCAATGTTCTGTTGCCCGAACTGGTTGACGGCATTCATTACCAATCGCTTGTCGCTTTTTGCCGTTTTCATGGCATTGATAAAACTACCGTAGGCCGACGGCAGGTTTACCGTTTGTCCCGAATAGTTGTACACTGTGCCCCAGTCACCCAACTGGTCGATGTGGAATCCGTCGAAGCCAAGCGCCGTATAAACATCCTGATTACGCGAAGCCAGATATTGTTGCCAGTTACTGCTGGATGGATCCATCAGCCAAATGCTGCTCTTGAACATTGAAGAAGATAGATCGAATTTTGCCATGGTGGAATGGCTGGCATCCTTGTATATGCGCCATTGATCCTGAACCCCGTCGGATGCAGCGTCACTCAGAGCACCATAGGCAAGGTTGTAAAACATCGCCTTCATGTTGCAGTTATGAGCCGCGTCGATATATCCCTTGACTGTCGTAAAATAGGTGTTACGGTTGGCAATGTCGGTCCATACCGCCGACGGATTGGTCGGTGTCCCCGACAGCGGCATGTGGTGCTTGTATTGCCAGTCGTAGAACTGAAGCCCGTTGATATGATAACGGTTTAATTCGTTGATGTAGTAGTTGATTGCAATCGATGTCATTTGCGGATAAGCCGACAGAAATCCGTAACGGGGAAACCGTGCCCAGTCGGACGAAACATCCACGGCAATACTTCCGTAAATGACCTCTTTTCCGTCGACCGTATTGTACACATCTGCAAGATAACCCGTGAAGTCGGTGGATGGTGGCGTCCAACTCCAACTGGTGCCGGAGATGTTGTTTTCCGAAAGAACATCATTGAAATGATGGTAACGAACTTTTGTGGTCGACGGAACTGCTTTGTCGATGGTAAACGTAACGGTTTGTCCCGGTTGATAGGCCGCTTTGTCCGTCGAGATGGAAACGCTGGACACATTGTTGGTGACCGGTGTTGTCGGTTCATTATCGCCTGTTTTGCACGATGATACCGAGCAAATAATTACGATAGCCAGAAGCGCAATTTGAATTCTTATCATACAAGAATGGTTCGGGTGAAAATTAACGTTGAACGGATGTTTAGCATCTCTTTCTTAAATAGAAAATTTTATTCAGGGTAGTTTCGAAGATAACGGAACTACCCTTAAATACAACTCTATATCTATTGTTTTGTAATACTGATGGTTAAATTGGCAACATCGGCTTTTATCTGGTAATTGCCAGCGGATGTGATGCTCCATTTATTATCATCCGAAGCGCCACCTTTGTGCAGGTACATGTGGGTGTCGTCCGTTCTCATGTACATGTTCTGTCCCCAGTCGGTATTCCGGTTGACCGGGAATTTGAACTCTCCGGCCACCATCGGACCCGAATAGACGAAGACACATCCATCCGTAGCATCTTCCGTCAAAGCAACTGCATTGGAAATATCCCAGCCGATCGGAGTTGCGCTACCAACCATATATAGTTGCAGACGGTTGATTGAAATAGCGTTGGTGAGAAGATTCAACGTAATGGTGTAGTATCCTCTCTTGGTGATTGTCCATTTATTGTCGTCCGAAGCTCCACCATGATGCAGATACATGTGCGTGTCGTCCGTCCGCATGTACATATCCTGCCCCCAGTCCGAATTCCGGTTAACCGGGAATTTGAATTCTCCTGCATTCATAACTCCTTGATAAGTAAAAATGTAAGGATTGCTTGTGTCCTGTGTGAGTTGGGTGGCATTAGAAATATCCCAACCGTTCGGAGCGGCACTTCCTACCATATAAATAGCACTATAAGCAGGCAAATCGACTTTGGCAATTGTGATTGTCAAATCCAACAGACTGACGGTCACCTTGTAAACAGCTGATTGGGTAATCGTAAATTTGTTGTCAGGATCTGTATCGAGCTGACGGTAAACGATATGACTGGCATCGCTGCCCATGTTGTACGAAGGCAGGAACTGTCCGGCTGTAGTGATAAATTTGAAACTTCCGGCGCTTAGCGCTCCCTGATAAACAAAAACGGTAGGATCAGTTGCCGAAGCAGTCAGGGCAAGCGCGTTGTTTGCATCCCATCCCTTTGGCGAAGCATCCCCGATGATATAGAGTGTTTTGCTAACCGGTTGGTAAGGCGTTACCGTGATGGTCAATACATTGGAAGTCTCGGAGCTTTCCGGTGTCGAATAGATGGTAGAAACCACTTTTGCCTCCATATCGATTGTAGTTCCGGCAGTCGCTTTCCAGCGGTTCAATAACGAATCGTTGAACGCGGCTACGTTGAAATCTTTTGAATAGATGCCTTTGCCCATGTCGTAAGAGAGTGCTTTTGCAAAATTATTTCCTTTTTTATCGATCAACAGTTTGTACGAGATAGAAGCTCCCGAACCGTTGTTGCTGCCGGTTGTCCAGCTTAGCGTGAAGCCCGTCTGACTGGCCTGTTTCTGATTCAGTGTTAGGGTAGTTGCTGTACTCGACAAGGTTAACGGACCGGCCAAAGCCAGTTTTAATGCTTCGAACTGATCGCAGGAGGTCAGTAATGTAGCTACTGAAAGTGCAAACAGCGTAAACCGTAAATGGGAACGTTTTATAAATGCGTTGCAAATGTGGGTATATCAATTTTTCTCATTGGAATTCGTTTTAGAAGTTATACTTGAATCAATATCCCGGATTCTGAGTCAGGTTGGGATTGGCATCACGCTCTTTCTGCGGAACCGGCAACAAGAGAAATTTGCTGCTCATGTTCGATTTGCCGATAGAATGCAGGTAATCAATACCGTACTGACCATTGTTAATCCTGACAAGGTCAAACCAGCGCTGTCCCTCGAAAGCCAGTTCCATACGGCGTTCGTGAAGAATCTTAGCACGAAGATCAGTCTGGCTGAGGCCGGTTACATCTGCCAAACCAGCTCTGGCTCTGACTTTATTCAATGTAGCATTGGCATTCGAAGCCGGAAGTTGAGCATCGGTGGTTTTTCCCAATTCGTTCATCGCTTCTGCTTTCATCAATAATATGTCGGCATAACGCAATACCGGAAAGTTCAACGGACTGTTGTCATAAGACGCCGATACTGATTTTGTAACCAAAAATTTGCGCAGGTTGTAACCGGTGGTGGAGTACGATTTCTGGTAATCCATTCCGTCGAATTTCGGACAGCCTTCGTATAAAACAGTGGCATCTTTGCGTAAATCGCCGGTTTCGTAGGCATTCATAAACTCTTGCGTCGGTTGATTCCAGCCCCATCCGCCAGCCACCATGTTGGAGCCTCTTGGTCCGGTAAAGGTGCTTAGCCACGATGACTGGTTCTCGTTCGACCAGAAATCGTATCCGGCATTGCTGGTGTATTGAATTTCAAAGAGCGACTCTTTCGAGTTTTCAGTAGCTGGGTTGAAATTGTCGGCGTAGTTTGCATTCAGATCATATCCCAACGTTTTTACCTGATCGCAGAGATCGGATGCCTGTTGCCAGTTGCCCAGCGTGAGGTGAACTTTGGCCAACATACCGACTGCTGATCCTTTGGAGGCGCGTCCAATATCGGAACCTGTATAGTCTTCACGTTTAGGTAACAGGTTGATGGCGTTGGTTAGATCGGAAATGATTTGCTTGTACACATCTGCTTTCGGGGTTCTGAAAGGACGCAGGTCGTCACCGGGATTAACCGGTTGAAGAACCAGAGGTACATCTCCGAAGAATCGCACCAGAATGAAGTAATAATGAGCACGTAAGAAATAAGCCTGACCCAAAACTTTGTTTTTTGCCGTTTCACTGATAGTCATGCCGGGTACTTTTTGCAGAATAATATTGCAACGCAGAATACCGGGCCATGGACCGCGCCAGAGGTCGAGGACACCCTGGTTATCTGTTGTTGTTACGAAATTGGCTTCGTCCTGAGTTTCGATGCCGTCGGATCCGCCACCGGCTCCTACAATACTGTTACCGGCCATAATATCCGTTGTCCACATGCGCATGTTGTACAACTTCGGCCATTGCAAGGGTTGGTATGCCCCGTTGACGGCAGAAATAGCGTCATCTTCCGTCTGAAAAAAGTTTGAGGTGTTGATGGTGTCTTCGGGAGCTTTATTCAGAAAATCACTGTTACAGGCAGTTAATAAAAGGGCTGCCAGAGCGAAGGAAATATATTTTTTGATTTGCATAATATCGTTCATTTAAGGAGTTATAAACCAATGTTCACACCAATGCTGTAGGTTCTTGTAACCGGATACACATTATTGTCGATGCCGGTTGCACCCACTTCCGGATCGAATCCGGTATATTTTGTGAATGTGCAAAGATTTTCAATAGAGACATAAAAACGCAGATTGGTCAGATAGATTTTTTTCAGCGTTTGCGTAGGTAGTGTATATCCTAATTTTACATTCTTGATTCTCAGGTACGAGCCGTCTTCGATGTAGCGATCGGATGGTCTTGTGTTTTTGTTGGGGTCGTTGTAAACGGCTCTCGGCATGGAGGTGCTGGTGCCTTCTCCCGTCCAGCGTTTCAGTGTTTCAGTGGTTTGGTTCTGAGCTACATCCATTGCTTCGCTCCAGAAACGGTTGGCATTGCAAATTTTATTACCGGCCACTCCCTGCATGAATATGCTTAGATCGAAACCTCCGTAGCTGAAGGTATTGTTCATTGCAAATATGAATTTCGGGTTCGGACTGCCAAGGTATGTTCTGTCCTGATCGTTGATGACGCCGTCGTTGTTCAGGTCTTTGAAACGGATATCACCCGGAGATGTACGGTTGTAGGGATCGTTGCCTGGAACCTGAAGAGCGTGGTTGTCCACTTCTTTCTGGTTCTGGAAGATACCGTCGGTTTTGAATCCGTAAAACTCGTTGATGGGCTGTCCTGCTTTGATTAATGCCAGGTTGTAGTTCAATCCGATGCTTCCGCTCGACATAGGAACGGTGTCGTTGATGCTGACTACTTTGTTCTGGTTGTAGGATAAGTTGAATGAAGAGTTCCATTTCAGTTTTCCGGTGAGGTTTTTCGTGTTTACGGTTACTTCCACACCACGGTTGTCCATTTTTCCGGCATTGATAGATGGAACATAAACGTCAGAATAGCCGGTAGATACAGGAACTACCATCGGAACCAGCATCTTCTCAGTACGTTTGATATAGGCATCCAGACTGATATCTACTCTTTGGTTGAACAACGTGGCATCAAAACCTGCATTGGCTTGCTTCTGTTGTTCCCATTGTACATTCGGATTAGGCATTACGGTTGGAACTACTGCCGACACAACTGTATTGTTGAAATTGTATTTAATGGTGTTCAGGGAGGATGCAAACGAATAGTTCCCTATTTCCTGATTACCGGTTACTCCGTATCCAGCTCTGATTTTTAGGTCGTTGATAAAAGAAATATTCTTGAAAAATTCTTCCTGGCTGGCTCTCCATGCCAACGAAACGGAAGGAAAGAGTCCGTATTTATTGTTTGATCCGAAGCGTGACGAACCGTCGCGGCGGATAGTTGCGGTGACCAGATATTTGTCGTTGTAAGCATAGTTGAAACGTCCCATTTCGGAGAACAGAGCCCAGCTGGAAGTACTCCCTCCAATTGTAGGTTGTTGAGTGCCATTGCTTAGTTGCTGAGTCAAATCGCTGGCAAAGGCCTGAATGGAACCGTTCATATAATTATAGCGGTTCTTTTGGGCACTGGTGCCGGCCATGATCCCGATGCGGTGCAAGCCGAATGATTTGTCAAACGTCAGAGTGTTATCCCAGGTCCAGGTGAGATTTTTATTGTATTGTTCCGATAGATAGGAATTGGAATTGATGCTGGTGTCCCATGCATATTTCGGAGCCCAGCTGCGTGAATTCCAGAAGTTGGCCTGTAACCCGAAGTTGGATTTCAGTTTCAGGTATTTCATTATTTCCAGTTCTCCGAATACCGATCCCATTACATTATAACCCAAAGTGCTGTTGTCTACAGTTTTTGCAAGGCCAATCGGGTTCACAATGTCGCCGTCCCACATGGGTTGAGCTACTGGGCCGGAGTAGTTACCGTTGCTTCGGTAAATCGGTTGGGTTGGCAGTGCCAGCATTGTGTTTTTGATGCTGTAATTTCCGCTCGATTTGATGTCGTGATTCAACGTCAGGTTGTTGCCGAATTTCAAGACCGGTAACACCTTCGATTCGGTATTGAGTTGGAACGTATAGCGCGAATATCCCGTGTTGGTCACTATCCCGTCTTGTTTCAGGTAGTTGCCCGATACATAATAACTTGACTTGTCCGAATTGCCGGAGTAGGAAAATGAGTAGTTGTGCATGGGAGCTGTACAGAACAGGGCATCCAGCCAGTTAGTCCCGACACCCAGACTTTCGGGACTCGAATATTCAGGATTTTTAGCCAGACCGGCATTGGTCATCATTTCGTTGTGTAATGTTGCAAACTGTGAGGCATTCAGCATTGTTATCGTGTGAGTTGCCTCCTGCAGTCCGAATGAGTAGTTGAAATTGATGTGCGATTTATCTCCTTTTCCTTTTTTTGTAGTAATAATCACTACACCGTTGGCGCCTCTCGACCCGTAAATTGCTGTCGCTGAGGCATCCTTTAGAATTTGTAACGATTCAATGTCGTCCATATTCAGTTGGTTGAGTCCGCTCGAAACCGGTAGCCCGTCGATCACAAAGAGAGGATTGCTATCATTGATTGTTCCTGTTCCACGTATTCTGAAAGTGGCATCGCTACCGGGAGTTCCGGAAGAAATTACCTGTACGCCGGCTGCGCGTCCCTGCATGGCATCGCTGACACTTGGTACAGGTAAGGAACTTAAATCTTCCGTTTTAACTACAGATACAGAACCGGTCAGGTCTTTTTTGCGCTGACTGCCATATCCAACTACTACAATCTCTTCCAATGCCTTGGAACTTTCTACCATTACTATTTTTATCGAAGATCCTTTTGCTGCCACTTCCTGAGGATTGTATCCGACGTATGAAACGAGCAGAACAGGATTTTTAATGTTCGTTGCCGGAAGAGTGAACTTTCCGTCAATATTGGTGATGGTACCGGTGGAGGTGCCTTTGATCATGATACTTACACCAATTAACGCTTCTCCTTTTTGATCTACCACAACGCCCGAAACGGGGGCAGGGTTTTGTGCAATAATGCCTGTCGAAATAAGCAGCATACATAATAATGCGGCTATTCCGGTAAGTCTAAATTTTTGATGATTCATTGATTTTGAAATTAAGGTTGACACATTAATTTTTTTATTTCTCATTCAGAACTAAATAATTTATTCGGATTGTTTATTCCAGCTTTCATTGACAAATCAAAAAATAACAAGAACCCTGTTGATATTATCAGATAAAAGAGGAACGAAATCAGGTACGAAAGGAACGATACTTCCTTTAATGCAGTATGAATCATGGAGATAAAGAGAGAAAAGATGGAGTTTGGTTGGTCATGTCTTTTTAATTTAAGGTTTACAATAAGTTTTCCTGAAAAATAATATGCTCAGGATTGACTGTACAAAATTAGAGCAGATATAAATTCAATATTTTTTAAGTAAGAAAAATGTAGTGGAAAGTAAGGTTTAGTAGGTTATAATATGTTTGCAATCAGTTTTATGGCATGTTTTTCAAATACAAAAAATGTAGTGGTCTTGAAAAAGAAAAAGCCTTCGGATTTGTATTTCCAAAGGCTTTAGAAGGTATGTCGGGTTTGATTATTTGATGCTGGTGCCAATTTTCATTACCTGCGTTTCGAAATCGTCGCGGGGTACGCTGGCTTTGTTCCTTAGCTTGGTGCGGTAGTTGTAGATCGTCGATAGTGAATATCTCAGGAAATGGGAAATCTTTACGCTATCGGTAATGCCCAAACGTATCAGCGCAAAAATCCGAAGCTCGGTATTGAGCGCTTCACCTTGCTTTAGTACTATGTGCCCATTTTCGACCAATAGTTCATTGAACTCTTCGACAAAACCGGGGAATAGTTGAAGAAAAGTGGTATCGAAGTTGGTATAAAATTCGGTCAGTTCGTCTTCAATAAACTGTTTGGATTTGATGGTACGGAGCACTTCGTCGATTTTACCGGCTGCGGCCGTTTTATTGAGAAGGCGCCGGTACGAATCCAGTTTATCGATATAAACCGAACACTGATCCATATATCGTCCGATGTATTCTTCTTTAATAAGGTTGGCCTCGCTCAGGGTAAAATTGGTATGTTTCAACTGTTCGTTGATATTCGACAGTTCGGCGTTGAGATTGATTAATTGTTCATTTGCCGCGCTTAGTTCTTTTCTTGCAATGGCCAGTTTCTTCATTTGCCTGTAAAGCAGACCTATGGTAAGTATCAGGAAAAGGGCCAGTATACTGATGCTGATAAGAAAAATGGTGAGCTGACGTTGTCGCGCCTTATTTTCTATCTGGTAAGCCCTGTCTATGATGGGCAGCATCTGGGTGATCTCGATAGTGCGGAGACGGGCATTGCAAAACAGGGCATCGTCCAATGAGCGCCGGATGTATTTGTAGGCTCTGTCTATGTCGCCGTCTTCGTAAAGCATGATGGACAGTTTACGGAGCGAGATATACTCTTTGTTCGCCGATTGCAAATCATAGATCGAAGAAACGATCAGCCATTTTTTTTCATTGTTCCGGTCTGCTTTACCGTGATAGGCTTCTGAAATACTGTAGGCAATGATTGCTCTGTCATGACTGCCTTCCTGAATGGTAGGATAATATTTTAAAAGTATTTTCAGGGCATCGTCATATCTTTTATTCACAATGAGCTGGTCGGTTTGAACCATAATGTGAGTGCTCGACTTCGGAGGGTTGGTCACCAGTAACGAATCGCGGAAAGAAGCCGTCAGCTTTTCATAGTATGCTTTTTCCTGATAAGATACGGCATAATCGGCCATATTCCCATAAATGGTTCGGTAAATGTGGAAATAGTAAGCTTTCAGGTCGGGCGACCGGTTTATATCAACACTTTTCAGCAGATCGATACCTTCTTTATACATACCAACGGTACCCATAATGGAAGCAAGGTTCAAGCGTGCATCAGCAGTGTTCCGGCTATTGGCAAGTCTCTCTGCAATTTGAAGCTTCTTTCTGGCGTAAGTCAATGCCGAATCCGATTTGTAGGCTTTATATTCGTCGTATAGCTGCCCGCAAATGGTATAGAGCTGGTCGTTGGATGGAGAATAAGACAGCAATCCTTTCAGGTGATTCAGCTTGTTCTCCTTTTTCTGAATATAAATTTGATACTGGTCAATGGTGTTGTCCAGTACTTTGAGCAGTGAATCGGTGGTGTTTTTTGCTGTCAAATTGATAGCCACGCAACAGCATAAGAAGAACCCAACGCTTTTTTTCATGGAATTTTTTTTGTTGAAGTGTTCTACTTCCCAATGCAAAACTTATGGAAGATATTACCCAAAATCTCGTCGTTGGTAATGCTTCCCCCGGTGATAAGTCCCAGATAATAAATTGCTTCGCGAATGTCCTGAGATACGAATTCTCCTGAAAGATTATTTTTCAATCCGTCGATCACGCGCACACCGGCTTCCTGTGATTTCAGCAGGGCTTCGTAGTGGCGGACATTGGTCACGATAACGTCACTTGCACCTATTTCGGGGATGTTGGCGGCAGCAATCAGCGCGTATTGTAATTTATCGTAACCCTGGCCGAACTTGGCAGAGAGAAAACAGCAGGTCTCGTTTTGTAATACCGGCAACGTTTGCAGGGCAGTCCGTTTTTCTTCACTCAGCGAATCGATTTTATTGACAATGAAAATACGTTGCTTTCCTTCTGTTTTTTCTACCATGTCGGTGGTAAATCGGGTCAGCTCTTCGATACTGCGGGTCGAATCGAGAACGGGCAACACAATGGTTGCCAGATCGATCTTGTGAAAGGTACGTTCGATGCCGAGGCTCTCGATTTTATCGCGGGTATCGCGTATTCCTGCCGTATCGATAAAGCGGAACTGCACGCCGCCGAAGGTCATTACCTCTTCGATGGTGTCGCGCGTGGTGCCGTGAATATCAGAAACGATGGCACGTTCTTCGTTCAGTAGCCGGTTGAGCAGTGTTGATTTCCCGACATTCGGTTCGCCGACAATGGCCACCGGAATGTCGTTTTTAACCGCATTGCCCACGCTGAACGAGCTGATTAATTTGTTGGTAACTAATTTGATGTGGTTGATTAGCGTGTTGAGCTGATCGCGATTGGCGAATTCCACCTCCTCTTCGCTGAAATCGAGCTCCAGTTCGATGAGAGAGGTGAAGTCGAGTAACTCGGCACGCAGCCGGTTGAGCTCTTCCGAAAAACCACCTTTGAGTTGGTTGATGGCTAATTTGTGGGCGGCGGCTGATTCGGCGGCAATCAGATCGGCCACGGCTTCGGCTTGCGACAAATCCATTTTACCGTTCATGAAAGCACGTTGCGTAAACTCGCCCGGTTCGGCCATGCGGCAACCGTTTGCAATCAGCAGTTGAAGAATGTTTTGCTGTATAAATGCCGATCCGTGGCATGAAATTTCTGCCGAGTCTTCGCCGGTATAAGAGTGAGGATTGCGGAAAACGGTAAGCAAAACTTCATCTACCGTTTCTCCTTTTTGATTGATAATGTTGCCGAAAATAACGGTTTGTCCGTTTTGTGAAAGAACATCGCGGCTGTTGTTTTTAGCTTTGAAAATAGCATTGCAGGCTGCAAGTGCATTTTTGCCCGAAACTCGTACAATGGCAATGGCTCCTTGTCCCGGAGCCGTCGAAATGGCGCAGATCGTATCGTTATTCATGAATGCGGAAAATCGTTCGGTTTAAGAGTTGGTGGTGTTGTGATCTTCTTGTTGCTGTGTCAGGGCGAAATGTTTTCCCTCCTGCCGGATTCGAATGGCTAAGAAAATGCCTGAAATGCCGGTGTAAATCAATGCTCCGGAACAAAAATAGCCCAGCAGGTTGATAAGTCCTTCGGGTTTAAGCATAACAGCAATGCCGATGCCCAATAAAATCAGCGGACTCAGAAACAACAGCGCTGAAATGGAGTTGGCATACTTTCGTAATGAAGCTATTTCTAGCAACTGCAACAGCGCCAGCCCAATAATAATGATTCCCAGAACGGTTAAGAACCATTTTGCGAAAAATGAAGGAACAATAATAAATGCCAGCCCAACAACCAAAGAGACAATGGAATTGATGGATGCGGTATGAATCAGTAGGTTGCGGATTACGTGCCGGAATCAGA
>CAZFTY010000027.1:0-11564 GCA_964521835.1 uncultured Microbacter sp. | reverse complement strand
TTTTTCTGCAGGATATACGTTCTACTTTGATACCGGCAATTGCAGTGCCGGTATCCATTATTGGTACGTTCTTTTTTTTGCATCTTACCGGATTTTCCATCAATGTTTTGACTCTTTTTGCATTGGTACTGGCTATTGGCATTGTGGTCGATGATGCCATTGTTGTGGTGGAAGCGGTTCATTCTAAGATAACAGAAAAAGGTATGGATGGAAAAATAGCCACACAAACCGCGATGAGTGAAATAACCGGTGCTATTATTTCCATAACATTAGTAATGTGTGCTGTGTTTTTGCCAGTAGGATTTATGGAAGGCCCTGCCGGTATTTTTTACAGACAATTTGCGTTTACCCTCGTATTTGCTATTGCTATATCGGCTTTGAATGCCCTTACACTTAGCCCGGCTCTGTGTGCCCTGATATTGAAACCATACAAAAAAGAAAAGAGAGATGGTGCTGGTTTTAGAACCCGTTTCTTTGACGCATTTAATATCGGATTTAAACAAATGAGCCATAGGTATCTTGGTGTTGTACGTCTTTCAATCAGGTATAAATGGGCAAGTCTGGCCATTCTTGGATGCATTTCACTATTGGCTTTTTGGATGATGAACAAGGCACCCAAAGATTTTGTGCCTACAGAAGATGACAGTTTTATCTCTTATTCTTTATCACTTCCGGTTGGTACAAATCTACAATATACCACAGTTGTGATAAATCGCATAGATAGTGCGCTGCGCACAATGCCCGAAGTACGGTCGGTTACCAGCATCTCCGGAATCAATATGCTTGGTAATAATTCAGGACCGTCTTATGCTGGTGGTTTTATTCGCCTAAAAGAGAAAAGAGAGAGGGGTGAAATACAGAACATGGATATGATTATTGAGGCAATGACCAAACGATTGGAGAAAATAAAATCGGGAGAGTTGAGTCTGTTTCGCAGCCCTCCGGTTGAGGGCTTTGGAGGTACCAGTGGCGCTGAACTTATTCTTCAGGATAAAACCGGGGGCAATCTAGAAACTTTCAGTCGTGTCGCCAGTAATGCGATTGATCAACTAAACAAAGAGCCTTCCATATCAATGGCATTTACATCGTTTCGCAGTGATTTTCCTCAGTTTGAAGTAGAGGTGGATGAAGACAAAGCGTATCAATTGGGAACTACTCCAAGAGAGGTATTAAATACATTACAACTATTTTATGGAGGTAGTCAATCCGGAGATTTTATTCGTTTTGGGAAATTCTATCGTGTCAACATACAAGCGGAAGGTGAGTATAGAACGGATGAGAATTCGTTAAGTCAGATTTACGTAAAAAATAGTGCAGGTAGTATGATCCCAATTGCCACATTGGTAAAATTCAAAAAAGTATATGGCCCTGAATCGGTAAATAGATATAACCTTTTCAATAGTATAACGTTGAATGTATTACCCTCTTCAGGTTATGGAAATGGCGCCATGATGAAATCTGTAGAGAAAGTGTTAAATGAAAAATTGCCTGCCGGTTATGCTTATGAGTGGAGTGGATTAAGTCGTGAAGAGAAGCGCTCCGGAGAACAAATGTTTTTTATTTTTGGACTGTGTATTTTATTTACATACTTTTTGTTAGCTGCCCAATATGAAAGTTATATTCTGCCTTTGGTTGTGATACTTTCGGTGCCTACCGGATTGTTGGGGGTCTTTTTAGGAATTGGAATAGCCGGCATTACAAATAACATTTATGTTCAGATCGGCCTTATTATGCTGATTGGTTTGTTGGGCAAAAATGCGATCCTCATTGTGGAGTTTGCCGTGCAGGCACGCGCGAAAGGTAAATCGATTGTAGCCTCTGCACTGGAGGGGGCTGGTCGGCGCTTCCGTCCAATATTGATGACATCGTTGGCTTTTGTGATAGGGCTGGTACCACTGACTGTTGCAACCGGACCTGCTGCTGTTGGCAATCACTCTATCAGTGTCGGAGCAATTGGTGGAATGTTGAGCGGCGTGATTCTCGGGCTGATCTTTA
Source organism: uncultured Microbacter sp. (assembly GCA_964521835.1). Lineage (GTDB taxonomy): Bacteria > Bacteroidota > Bacteroidia > Bacteroidales > Paludibacteraceae > Microbacter. The sequence goes on along the minus strand of CAZFTY010000027.1, from coordinate 9,569 downwards.
TTCCTGTTTTATTTATCCTTTTGCAGTCGTTGCAAGAACGAATAGCCGGTATGAAATCACAAGAAAATTAACTTAGTAGTGAAAAATATGTATTCAAGATACTTGATTATTATTGGCTGTTTTTGTTTGCTTGCATCCTGTGTGGTAAATAGAGGATATGAACGGCCAGATATTGCGATTCCTGAGCAATATAAAGAGAAAAACAATAAGGCCGATCATCAGGATTCGCTCACACATCAACCCGGAAGTTTTTTTCGGAACAAATTGTTGTTACAATTATTGGATAGCGCGTTTAAGAAAAACAGCAACATGCTTATGGCCGTGCAAAACATAGCAATCGCTGAATCTGGCTTAAAATCGGTAAAGCTGAATTATTTGCCCGAATTAAATGCCCGGATAAATGGAAACTATTCACGGGCTTCCGATAACAGTTTACTTGAGCCGGCACAAGGCAATAGTGTGACAAAGAATTTCAATTTGTCGGCCGCACTCACATGGAATATAGATATTCTGGGAAAGATAAAAGCCGAAAAGAAAGAGGCGTTGATGAATTTACTTCAGGTGAAGGAGGTGCGAAAAGCAGTACAAACCAAATTGGTCGCAGATATTGCCAGGGGGTACTATAATCTCCTGATGCTGGATGAACAATTGAAGGTTGCTTGTAGAAGTGAAGAATTGAGCGACAGCACCCTAAATATGATGAAAGTCCAGTATCGGGTGGGAGGGGCTGATATGTTAGGTATCCGGCAGATAGAAGCACAATTGTACGGAAACCAAATATTAGTATCTCAGATCAGGCAGAGCATCGGTGCTCAGGAAAACGCTTTGAGTGTGCTGTGTGGGCGGTATGCAGGTTCTATCTCTCGCAAATGGGAGGATAATGATGAATTTTATGCAATTCCAAACGGAGGATACCCAGCTGCGCTTTTAGCGGCACGACCCGACATCCGGGCGACAGAATTGTCGTTGCAGGCGGCAAATGCGAGAGTAGGCATACAACAGGTGGCGATGTACCCGGCTATTAATATTTCGTTAGAGGGAGGATTAAATAGTCTCACTACTTCCAACTGGTTCTCTATTCCGGCATCACTTTTTGGAACTTTTACCGGGGGAATAGTTCAACCCATATTTAATAAACGAAAATTGAAGACACAGTATGAACAAGCCCTTATTGAGAGGGAAAAATGTGTCACTCAATTCCGCCAGGCGGTACTCGATGCCTATTCGCAGGTATGCGATGCTATGAAAAATAAGGAAGAAATGGGGCAGCAACTTGTTCTTGCAAGAAAAAAAGAGAAGGTACTGGAAGATAATATTCATTCAGAGCAAATCTTGTTCGCAACGGGAATGGTTACTTATCTGGATATAATTACCGTTCAATCGACTTATTTGGAAGCGCGTTTGCAGACATCCCGGTTTTATATGGAAAATGCGTTGTCGGCTATAGAATTATATTATGCTTTGGGTGGAGGTTGGCAATAATAATCGCAGTCGGCACCATAAACAGATCCTATTCAAATCATGCATAGTTCGCATTTTCTGGATTATAAACTAATTGTACGTTATTATGTGGCGTAAATTATTGCCATTTGTCCCGATTATAGGCATCCCATTGACTTTGGTGTTTCATTGCAGATGTGAAGATACCGGCATTGAAAACCCCTACATTGGATGGGTGTCTGCAGTGTGGCAGATAATTTCTATTCTGTTCCTGATTTATGTTCTGAATAAATGAATCTGTTTTTTTATATTACATGAATGTGAGTCAGAATGAAGGACAAGGAAAACGGTTTATCTTTGTAATGAATAAAGAATGAGCAATAAATGGTAGCAACCCTTTCGTTCAAAACTTATTTGTAGCAAAATAGATAATATAGTTGTTCAATTGATCCATGAAGAATGATGGAAACAAAAATAAAATATAATTGGCAGTTACGGATAGGGCTTAGCATCTTTGTAATGCTTATCATTTATGCCGTTAATTTTCTATTGAACCCTTACAGTTCCTATTGGCCTGACCTCCTTAGTGCTGGAGTATCGGGAGTACTCTTTGATATCTTCTCGACCTTTCTGTTTTGTTGGATTATTATCGAAGTTAGTATTCGTATTGCGCATATGTTGGATGGTTATCTCCCCTGGACAAATCAATCGCTTATTCGTTTTCTTGTACAAACTACTCTCATAATCGGTTCCACCCTGATTGTTATTTTTTTACAGGAAATAATCATTGATTGGCTATTTGGAGTTGCCCACCTTACTCAGCAAGAGTTACTCGAAACCTGGCAATTCTTTTTTGTCATTATTATCGTTTCGTTGTTTGTGAGTCTCGTTCATACCGGTTCCTTTTTGCTGAATAAATGGAAAGCCTCTATCTCGGAGGCAAATTCCTTGCAAATGAAAGCAATGGAATTGAAGGAGATTGCGATGCAATCTGAATTGCAATCGCTTAAATTGCAACTGGATCCTCACTTCATGTTCAATAATTTTAGTACCCTATCCGAGTTAATCAATGAAGATAAAGAGACCGCAATTCGTTTCCTTGATAATTTGTCGCGGGTGTACAGGTATATGATTCAAAATCTGAAAAAAGATATTGTTCCTTTGAATGACGAGGTCGCATTTGTTAAAGCATATTGTTATCTTATCCATATTCGTTATAGCGATAATGTGCAGGTTGTATTTGATTTAAATGCATCTGCTTTGGACCAATACATTCCTCCCATATCATTACAACTGCTGGTGGAAAATGCTATCAAGCACAATATTGCAACCAAAGAGCAACCATTGATAATCACCATTAGTGTCAATAATAGCAGTGAAATAAAGGTTTGCAATAATTTGCAACGTATTCCCAATGCTTTTCCAACTACTGGGCTCGGACTGAAGAATGTTATCGATCGTTACCGGATTTTGGCTAAAGCCTCTTTGCCCGCAATCCAGGAAACATCGGATGCTTTCTGCGTTACATTACCATTACTTGGCCATAACAATTGAATGTGTAAAGAAAACTAGGGTTGGAGCTATATATACTGTTTGTCCATCGATAGAAAAATAAAAGAACAGATGAAAATATTGATTATTGAAGACGAAAAACACAATGCATCCAGATTACAGCGATTGTTGATTGATATTTCTCCTGCATTTGAAATTGTGGGTGTCTTGGAGACTGTCAGGGATAGTGTAAACTGGCTGAACAAAGAAGCTTCTCCCGATGTGATTTTGATGGACATTCGTTTGTCGGATGGGTTGAGTTTTGATATCTTCGACAAGGTGCATGTTTCTTCTCCGGTGATTTTTACGACCAGTTACGATGAATACGCTGTACGTGCTTTCAAAGTAAACAGCGTGGATTATTTGCTGAAGCCAATAGAAAAAGATGAACTGGAGAATGCACTGGAGAGGGTGGCGATAGAAAACAAGAAGATACTTCCCGGTCAGGAATTGGAACAGATGCTGCACCTTCTCAAAGAGAAAAAGCCCATCTTTCGAAAACGTTTTTTACTTCCGAAACTAAGCGGTTATAAAATTTTGACGGTAGAAGATATAGACTATATATTTACCGATCAAAAAATAACAACAATAGTTACCAGAGAGGGAAAAACCGAGATCATTGGGTTGACTATGGACGATATCGAAGATGAATTGGATCCGAATATCTTTTTTAGAGCAAATCGTCAGTATATTGTCCATATAAACAGTGTAGCATTGATTCGAAACGATATAAACGGAAAACTCAAGATCGAGTTGAAACGTAATCAATCCTTAGAGATTATTGTTAGTCGGGAAAAGGCACCAATTCTTAAAAAATGGCTGGATAGATAATCATTTTCCGGAGTATCTACTGTATTTATATTGTGGTGAAGTTCATTGATAACCCATCGGGGAATAGATAAGGTGATGGACATTATTAATTATGATTATCTGATATGTCACCTAATTGAGTTTTATATCATCTGAATTGAATTGAAAATCAGCGTAGCTCAAATCGACGTAGTCAAAGGCTTTATTTGACAAACTGCTTGTTGCATCGATATCCACCAAAAATCAGTTTAGGTACAATTTAGGATATTCACGTTACAAAATATCAGTATTTATCTAATTATTAATCATTTAAATTTATTGCAATGAAAAGAATCTTTTATCTTCTTGTGCTTACTTTGATCTCCGTCTCTTCGATGGCTAAAGTTGTTGATCTTTCAGGAACATGGAGCCTGAATAAATCAAAAAGTACTATAAATGATGAGTTTAGCATGGCTCCAAGCAAATTGATTTTAGCTCAGAACATAAATGTACTGGCAGTAGAAAGACATGAAAGTTCTGAGGATGGAAATATTACGCGCAACGAAAAATTTACACTCGATGGCAAGGAGTGTATTAATGATGGTGAGGAAAACTCTAAGGAAAAATCGGTTGCCGTATGGTCAGCCGATGAAAAATCTTTGACGATTACTACCAAAATTCCGATGCAGGATGAGGAAATGACCACGATTGAAACTTACCAATTAGAGGGTAATAATTTAAAAATTGTCGTAAAAACTTCATCTTCTTTTGGCGATTCAACCGAAACCTTACTGTTTGACAAACTGTAAGTATTTTGAGGCCTGACAGACAGACAAATCGTTTTCTCATTGTTGGGTGTGTCAAACAAACCGTGTCAGGCTAAAATTTTCACTAAAAACTCTCCGCTCGGGGAACGCCACTCGCCGGGGCGGGAGCACCCGTCCCGACGAGTGGTAAATCTATAAAAATTTTAAATCGATCTCCAAATTTAATTGCCAACTACTGGGCGGTTGTTGCTCAGTTACTTAATGGCATGTTCCACTTTTTGCGGATATTGCGATAAGCCAGATAAATAAGTTTTTCCAAGGCTGTGCCATTGGAAAACACCCCTTTGCTTTGGTTACTTTATGTAACCGTCAGTGATAACCTTCCACCGTATTAGTGGTATAAATCATCCGGCGTATCCCCTCTGCGTATACAAAATAAGTAGATAAACGTTCCAATTATCTCTCTAGGACTCGATAACAATAGGGTATTGCTCTTCCCATTTAAGCTCAAGAGTATCTAACGGCCTCTCTACTGACTGCCTGATAAACACCTTTGAGATTATCTATACAGGCAATCAATATATCCTGAATGCCCTGATTCTGAAGATCCGTTAATACTGAAATACGAAATTAACTCCCTCATTTTTAGTGATATACATACCAAGCACATTTTGTGCTTTCCTTGTCAATTTCCAATACATTATAAATAACACTGGGAACTGCTCTTCCGCTATCGTCCATAACTTTGTAATGAATGGCATCCATCCAGACTATCGGATAGACACGGTCCAAGGTGCGGGAACGCCATGCTTTTATCTCTGGCAGGATGTGGTCTGTTATGGCACTGATAGTGTCCGCTGAAACTCGGTTACCCAAATTCTCTTCCATCCAATCACTTATATGCTGTGTGCTGTTTCCTAAAGCATACAGACCTATAATTCTGTCGGCAATACTTTAAGCAAGAATCGTTTTTCTTTTCTTGATAAATTTTGGCCCAAACGTAGAATACCTGTCGCAGCGAGTAGAAACGGTCACTTCTCCCAAGTGTGTTTGTACCTGCTTTTGCATCTTCCCGTTATGACGGTTAGCTTATCTCGCTCATGCCCATCCAAATGGGCTTCCATCTCTCCTTCCAAGGCTGCATTGAGGATATTTTCCAACAATGGGGCAAACGCTCCATTTTGGCCCAATAAAGGCGTCCCTGTTTGGCGTTTCATCAGAATGAAGCGTTTATAGATTGTGTCTGTAATCACTTTATTTTTTAGCTTGTTGATATAAATTTATAGAAAGCTGTATCTCCTATTCCATTGAGGAGCGAGTGTGACAATTCCAACGTCAAGATGATTTAAATTGCAGAAGTAAAAATATTTACCTATTCTACTTACAAGTCTAAGCATTTTCTCCCCCTAAGACTATATTTAATCGAAGATAGTGTGTAATCCCTTTGACTATGATATGTGAACTCATTTTTTAATTTCTTCTACACTTTTTTATTGTGAAGTTGTCTCAGAAATGGACAAAAGATTGAAGACATATCTATAAGAAACAAAGATAAATGTAGGGCCATCCCGGGATTTATCTTTGTTTCTTTATCATGGGGAAAATTATAATACTCTTTTATCCCTGTATATGTCAACTGTATATCAATGTATTATAATATTATCGTTGACTATCTATATTACAACTAATAGTGGGTAGATAATGACATCGTTGGCATGAAGCATTTATTCGATTTGTGTTATTAATAGGCAGGTTTTTGTTATCATACAAAGTTGAAATGTCCCATCTTTGTAACAAAAATATAAATCTAAAGTACAATGCTATGAAAACAAAAAGAATGCTGAAAAGAAAAGTTTTTCTTATGCTAACGTTATCCTTGTTTGGCTTTCTTCCCCTTATGGCTCAAAATTGGAAGGCAGAAGGAGTCGTGACTGACGTGAATGGCGAATCTTTACCGGGAGTAACGATTGCAATAAAAGGAACTTCCATGGGTACAATTACCGACATCAATGGGAAATATGTTATTTCTATTACTAAGGTTGCGCATCCGGTTCTATTATTCTCTTATGTTGGGTATGAATCTTCGGAGATAAAGCTAACATCGGCTAATCAAACAAACAATGTAGTTTTGCAACCATCTAATAAATTGCTGAATGAAGTGGTGGTTGTCGGATATGGAACTCAAAAGAAGGCCACACTTTCGGGATCGGTTGCCGGGGTGTCAGGAAAAGATCTTATTAAATCTCCGGCATTGAATGTTACCAATTCGCTTGCCGGGAGTGTGCCAGGTCTTGTCGTTGTCGGTCAGAGCGGAGAACCGGGAAAGGACTATTCATCTCTTTATATCCGTGGTACCAATTCATTGAATGATAATAGTCCGTTGGTTGTTGTCGATGGGGTTCCCGGTCGTTCGCTCGAACGCATTGATCCTTCAACTATCGAAAATATTTCAGTATTGAAAGATGCTTCAGCTGCTATTTATGGGTCTCAAGCGGCTAACGGAGTTATTTTAGTCACCACAAAAAGAGGGAAAGTTGAGAAAATGCATATTTCGGCTAATTATGCTGCAGGATGGAGTCGCCCGACCAAAATACCTGAAGTGTGTAATGCTTCCGAATATGCCACTTTAGTCAATGAAGTCAACTATTATGCAGGCAAAACCCCGCTTTATTCGGCTACAGACATTCAAAAATTTGCTAACGGAAGCGATCCGTGGAAATATCCGAATACCAATTGGTTTGATGACGTTTTGAAAACATGGTCTATGCAACACACGGCTAATGTTTCTATGTCGGGAGGTAACGAAGCCGTTCAAACGTATGTGTCACTGTCGTCCCGTTATCAGGATGGCTTTTTTAAGAACAGCGGAAGTAACTATGCCCAGCAGGATCTGAAAGCTAATATTGATGGAAAAATTAGTAAGTATATTACTTTGGGTGTTGATCTTTCCGGTCGGATGGAGAAGAGTAATTTTTTACCCGTAGGTTCATCTACGCTGTTTTACGAACTTCAATCGGCCAGTCCTTTATTGCCGGCTCATTGGCCTAACGGGCTTGCCGGGCCTCCTCTCGATATGACAACTCAGCACAACCCAGTGGTGCAATCGACTTCTGCTGCCGGATATAACCGTACGGAGAATTACGTATTCAACCTGACGGGGAAATTGAATGTCAAAATTCCTTGGATTGACGGCCTGACATGGACAACTACCGGAGCAATCGACCGGGGTCTTTTATATACCAAACAGTTGAATAAACGCTATGACTTATATACATGGGATGGTACAACAGTAGATGCCAATAACATACCGGTACTTGTAAAAGGGCAGTATGGCGGAGAAAGTAATTTGTCGCAACAAATGGATATTGCTAAAAAGTATATGGTAAATTCTTTGCTCAATTATCAACATACATTTAACAAAGTGCATGATGTTGGTTTCTTGGCGGGTGTTGAAGCATTTGAAAATACATCGAACTGGTTTAGTGCCGCACGTAAAAATAACTCGGTTGAATATCCGGAAGAGTTGAATTTCGGTAACGACAATCAACAATACAGCAATGGATCGAATCCTGGCGTCGACCGTTGGCTCAACTATCTTGGACGGGTCAATTATGCATATGCTCAAAAATATATGGTAGAATTTGTGTGGCGTTATCAGGGTTCAAGCAAATTCTATGAAAAAAAACGTTATGGATTCTTTCCGGGAGTATCGGCAGCATATCGTATTTCGGAAGAAAATTTCTGGAAAAACAGTTCAATTAACAATATTATTAATGGGTTGAAAATAAGAGGTTCATGGGGGTTGACCGGTAATGATAAGATTGATTCGTATCAGTTCATGTCGCAATATGCTAAATACTGGCAAAACTTCGTTACCGGTACTTCGGCCAGTAACATGGCAACCTATTATGAAAGCTTGGCGGGCAATGTTAAGGCTCATTGGGAAGAGGCTCGTCAGTTAGATTTTGGAATTGATCTGAATATGTTGAACAGTCGCCTGACTCTTACTGCCGATTATTTCAATAATCTTCGGTCAAAAATTCTGATTGCGCAGACACAGTCGGTGCCCGATTTTACGGGTCTATCCGCTATCTTGCCGGCGGTCAATCTCGGAAAAGTCAGAAATAAAGGTTTTGACTTTGAATTAGCATGGTCGGATAAATTTAATGACTTCAGTTATCGGATCGGCTTAAACGGAGGATATGCAAATAATAAAGTGTTGTTTTTTGACGAAGCGCCTAATATTCCCGATTATCAACAAAATACAGGTCACCCAATGAACTCGGGTATTTACTATGACGCTATCGGAATTTTTCACAATCAGGCAGACATTGATAATTATCCACACATGAATGGTGCTCGTCCCGGCGATATTATCTTTCGTGATGTGAATGGAGACAAGGTTATTGACGGATTGGATAAAATTCGTATCAATAAAAGCTCTATTCCGACATGGACAGGGGGAATCAACCTCTCAGCACATTACAAAGGGTTTGACTTGTCTATGTTGTTCCAAGGGCAGGCGGGAGCCGTTCGCTATGTGCAACAAACCGGAAGTTTGAGTAATAACAAAAATTATCTGAAATCATTTTACGATAACCGTTGGACAGAAAGCAACCCGAATGCAGACTATCCGCGTACATTTAATCGAAACGATGAATATTGGGTGAACTCGGATAATCAAAACACGTTTTGGCTGCATAAAACTGACTTTATCCGCCTGAAAAATATTGAAATAGGGTATACACTCCCTCAAATAGTTACTCAAAAACTGTCTTGTCAGTCTATTCGTTTTACGGTGAGCGGAATGAACCTGTTGACGTATGCTCCTGATATGAAGGATTATGACCCGGAACTTCAATATAAAGGCGATGGTTTTGCCGGCTCGGGATATCCTATCCAGAAAATCATTACGACGGGTATTTCTATTAACTTCTAATTTGCTAATATTATGAAACTTACTATTAAATCATTAGTTATAGCTACATGTGCGACTTTGCTGTTTGGGCTTACCTCTTGCAG
>CAZFTY010000026.1:0-11752 GCA_964521835.1 uncultured Microbacter sp. | reverse complement strand
GATATTCAGTAATTTCGGTACGTTGCGCTGCAAGCACCAGTTTTTTTATTTTTGGTTCCATCAGAATTTACATTTACTCCTTGTTATAAAGACAAAATTACAGCTTTTATGCCTTCAATCATGAATTTTATTGAAATGATTGCATAATTTTGAACGTTTCTGACCTTTGCGTGTATAACATATCAAAACTACTAAAATTTTCAACACATGAAGACAGCCAGTAAGATTATCGCAGTACTTATTTTGAGCATGTATACAACGTATTGTTGGTCGCAAAAACCAGAACCCGTGTACTCCATTATACGACAGATTCATGATTTCGGTTGGTACGAACAACAAGCCAAAGCATGGAAACACGAGATCGACAGAGGAACAAAAGACAAAATGGCCTGGGTATATTGGTTCAAAGCAAACCGAATGGCTGAAATATTTTGCGACCATAAAGAATGGGAAAATAGAAAGGGAACCTACTTTTTAGACCAGTCGGACATCATCAAACTGGCAGAAAAAGCCATCCCCAATAGTTTTGAACTCTATTTTCTTAAAATAAATGATGATAAAGGAGGAGCTGCAGAAGGGGATGAGTACATTGCGAAAGCTCAGGCACTCAAGCCTTATGACAATTTGTTATTACCCTGGTTGGTAAACCGGGATATATTCAGAAATAACAAAGCTGATTTACAATTAACTTGTCAAAAATGGTTCGACAGCAACGAAATGCCGCAAGAACTTTTAATAACCGCCTACAACAACTTAATATCTTTAGATCCGAATGCCATTTTACTGGTCAACGGAGATAATGAGACGTATCCTGCATGGGTACTCCAAAATGCAAAGAAGGTGAGACCTGACGTGCTGGTATTGAATGTCTCGTTAAGCATAAACGACTCTTATCGGGAATGGGTATTCAAAGAAAACGGAATACCGCCACTCACCTTTAAAAATGGGTCGGAGAGACGATCGGAAAATATTGTCAAACACCTGATTGAAAATGTCCACAACAAGCCAATTTATATCTCGTCTTTTGCTCCTTCTGACATTTACAAAGCATACACTGACAAATTTTATTCGATAGGATTGTCTTATAAATACAGTGAAAAATCATTTGATAATCTGGCAGTTTTACGCAACAATGTAGAAAATAAGTATTTGCTCGATTTCATAAAGCAGAGCTTCTGCAATCATTACGCACAAACAGCTGGAGATCAAATGGAAGTCGGTTACATTCCCGTTTTCCTGAAATTGTATGACCATTATCTGCAAAGTGGAGAATTACAAAAAGCGGAAAAATTGAAATCCTTGGCAGAAACAGTTGCTCTGAAAGTCGGGGTATCTGACCTGATGAAATATTTCGAAAAATAAGAATGGCACTATTTCATCAGAACTTCAGCAAAAAAACCGACGAAGAACTTATGTCGCTGCTCACCCGAGGTGGGCAGTCGGCATTTGACGAGTTATATTGCAGTTACTCCAAACCGTTGCTCAATTTCTTTTTTCGCATGACCAACAACGACCGGGAAAAAGCGGAAGATATGCTGCACGATCTCTTTCTGAAAATCATCGAACATCCGGAAAGTTTTGATTGCACACGAACTTTCAGTACGTGGTTTTATACTTTGGCCGGAAACATGATTAAAAACGAATACCGAACCCGATCAGCACGACAGGAATTCGAACAACAATCCCAATACAAACCGACAGAGACAAACCAGGAAACCGACACTATAGACAGGCAACTATTCAACAACCGGTTACAAGCGGAGCTTAACCAACTTGATCCGGAATCGGAACTACTTTTCAATATGCGATTTATAGAAGAGATGAGTGTAAAACAAATAGCAGGCATCCTTGATTGTCCCGAAGGAACTGTCAAATCGAGGCTTTTTTATCTCACCCGGCAACTGGCAAAAAGGCTGGCAATCTACAAACCCGAACTAAACTAACCCAACATATGAACACGGAATTTGACAAACTGGAATTGTTACTCCGAACAAAGGATTTTGACGGATTGAATGTGTACGAAAAAGATATGGTAAAAAAGTCCTTAACCGAGGAAGAATACAATGCCATGCACGATTTGTACACCATGGCACCATCCCGTGGCATTGATGAAATAGAACCTTCTTCCGGTCTAAAATCAAGACTTGACGACGCGCTCAAGGCAAAAACACACCGCACGTCATTGCTGCGACTGCCAATTCCGCTGTACCAGACTGCTGCCGCCGCCGCAATTCTTTTCTTTATCGGACTGAATATCAATCTAACCTCCGTTATTTCCACAAAAGTCGTACGCGATTCGATAAGAACGGTGCAATATATCGACCGTCCCGTGAAGCAGGTTCAATACGTGATGGTTCCCGGAAAACCGATGCAAAAAGCTACCCGTCAAACAGAACATGTACCGACACGAGCAAATGCAGCAAGAGAGGAAAATATGCATGAATATGCTATCTCCGCCGATAATCCGGTATTGATACACCAACGTGAAGTTGCGATGGCCAATATCCGGCGTGTCTTAAATGAAAAAAACGGAAGTTCAATAGACGGAGATACCGTCTTGAGAAAGATGATGATTTCATCTAATTAAGCATCCAATACTTATAACCATGAAAACTAAAACACTAAACAGGGGCTATCAGTATTCCCATTCTTTGCTTAAATATTTTACATCAAGATTTCAGGGCGACGCGACGTCGTTCTGAAATTAATTTTTCTAACAGCAAGTTTTGTTACATATTACAATTCAACCCAACAACAAAAAACCGGACTCACCTTTTCAGGCAAGTCCGGTAATTCATTTGCCCTCTCCTTGGGAGAGGGTTTAAAGGAGAGGTATTACTCTTCCAACAGAATTTCGAGGATCTGTACGGCAGCTTTCGCTACTGAGGTACCGGGGCCAAAGATGGCGGCAACACCTGCTTTGTAGAGGAAGTCGTAGTCCTGAGCAGGAATTACACCACCGGCAATGACGATGATATCTTCACGACCCAGTTTTTTCAGTTCTTCCATTACCTGAGGAATAAGCGTTTTGTGTCCGGCAGCCAGTGACGAAACGCCCAATACATGCACGTCGTTTTCAACAGCATCTTTGGCAGCTTCGGCCGGTGTCTGGAACAACGGACCCATATCCACGTCGAAACCGCAGTCGGCATAACCGGTAGCAACTACTTTAGCGCCACGGTCGTGACCATCCTGACCCATTTTAGCGATCATGATACGCGGTTGACGGCCTTCTTTTTTGGCGAATTTTTCGGTCAATTCGCAAGCACGCACGAAATCTGCGTCCTTCTTTGTTTCTGATGAATACACGCCTGAAATTGTTCTGATTACAGCTTTATAACGTCCTACAATTTTTTCACAAGCATACGAAATCTCACCCAACGATGCGCGAACGCGAGCGGCTTCTACAGCCAGTTCGAGCAGGTTGCCTTCACCTGTTTCAACACATTTGGTGATGGCATCGAGTGCTTTCTGTACATCGGCTTCGTTACGGTTGGCACGAAGCTCTTTCAAACGGGCAATCTGTTGAATACGTACTGCCGAGTTGTCCACTTCGAGAATATCGATTGGAGCCTCTTTTTCGAGACGGTATTTGTTCACGCCCACGATAATCTGGTTGCCCGAGTCGATACGAGCCTGTGTACGTGCAGCAGCCTCTTCGATACGCATTTTAGGAACACCGGTTTCGATAGCAGCAGCCATACCTCCCAGCTTTTCGATTTCCTGAATACGATCCCATGCTTTCTGAGCCAAATCGTTGGTCAACGCTTCTACGTAGTAAGAACCTGCCCACGGGTCGATTTGTCTGCAAATATTGGTCTCTTCCTGAATATAGATCTGCGTGTTACGAGCGATACGGGCAGAGAAGTCTGTCGGCAAAGCGATAGCTTCGTCCAATGCGTTGGTGTGCAACGACTGAGTATGACCCAGTGCGGCAGCCATAGCTTCGATAGCGGTACGACCCACGTTGTTGAATGGATCCTGTTCGGTCAACGACCAACCGGATGTTTGCGAGTGAGTACGCAATGCCAGCGATTTCGGGTTTTTCGGGTTGAACTGTTTTACAATTTTCGCCCACAACATACGTGCAGCACGCATTTTGGCGATTTCCATAAAGTGGTTCATACCGATTGCCCAGAAGAACGACAAACGCGGTGCGAAAGAGTCGATGTCCATGCCTGCGTTCACACCGGCGCGGAGGTATTCGAGACCGTCGGCCAGAGTGTAAGCCAACTCGATATCGGCGGTAGCTCCTGCTTCCTGCATGTGGTAACCCGAAATAGAGATAGAGTTAAACTTCGGCATATTTTTGGAAGTATATTCAAAAATGTCGGCGATAATCTTCATCGAGAATTTCGGTGGGTAGATATAGGTGTTACGCACCATAAATTCTTTCAAAATATCGTTCTGGATGGTACCTGCCATCTCTTCCAGTTTAGCGCCTTGTTCCAAACCTGCATTGATATAGAATGCAAGGATAGGCAATACGGCACCATTCATGGTCATTGACACGGACATTTTGTTCAAAGGAATTCCGTCGAACAATACTTTCATGTCTTCAACAGAGCAGATAGACACACCGGCTTTACCAACGTCACCAACCACACGTTCGTGATCGGGGTCGTAGCCACGGTGTGTAGCTAAGTCGAATGCTACAGAAAGACCTTTCTGACCCGAAGCAAGGTTACGACGGTAGAAAGCGTTCGATTCTTCAGCTGTAGAAAAACCTGCATACTGACGAATAGTCCAGGGACGAAAAGCGTACATAACGCTATATGGTCCACGAAGAAACGGAGCCACACCTGCAGCATAGTGCAAATGTTCCAGGCCTTCCAAATCTTCTTTTGTATAAATCGGTTTTACCGGAATCTGTTCCGGAGTAAGCCAGTTGCTTTCCGACTGAGGAGCCGCAGCAACAGCTTCTTGTTGAAATTGTATGTTTTTGAAATCGGGTTTCATTTGATTTGATTTATTAGAACAAAGAACAAAGAGTAAAGAACAAAGACTCTTCAATTTACAAGTTATTCCTTATTCAATTGATTTTTAAATCCATTAATCATTTTCTGAAGTTCAATGAGTTTATGCTGAATTCCATCACAACTCATCGAATCAATATAATTCAGATTAAAAGCTATCAACAATTCTGTTTCCAACTCCAGCAAAGAACCCTGCGCAATTTCCAGAAAGCGGGCAAAATCTTTTGCACTCGATTTTGCAGAACCTTCAGCAATATTGGTAGGACAAGAAACTGCCGCACGCTGCATTTGAGATATCAATCCAAATCGCTCATGATTTGGGAAAGTATTGGTCAATTTATAAATTTCAGTCACCAAATCCATTGACTTCAACCAAATGTCCAGCTTTCTGAAATTATGCATCTTTCCGACAGTCTTTAATCTTTGTTCTTTGCTCTTTGTTCTTACAGCAATTTCGCGTTGAATTCTTTTAATGTATCCAGCACATTCGATTTCACGTTAACGAAATACTCAATACCAATAGCTTTCAGATCGTCGGTGCAAGCAGGGGCACCTGCTACCACGAAGAGCTTTTTGCCTGCAATGGCCTTGAATGCTGCAGGAGCGAGTTCTGCATATTCGTCGTCGCTTGAACAAAGAACAATAATATCGGCACCGGCTTTTTCAGCGGCAGCGACACCCTCTTCTACAGTTGCAAAGCCAAGGTTATCGATAATTTCGTAACCGGCACATGCGAAGAAGTTGCTCGAGAACTGAGCACGGGCCAAACGCATTGCCAAGCTACCGATAGTCAACATGAATACTTTAGGACGTTTACCCGATTTTTCGGTTTGCAAACGAAGTGCTTCGAAATCGCTGGCACCACGACTAAAGTCGAGCGCAGGTACTTCGTCATGTTTGTTGCAATCACATGCAGCTTCTGTTTCAATCTTAGCAGCAGCCACTTCGTTGAAGTTAGGATACTGGTTGGAACCCAGCAACACTTCGCGACGGCTTGAAATAGCCTTGCGACGTTCTGTGTTGGTCGCATTAATAGCGGCCTGAATATCACCTGCTTCTACCTCTGCAATAAAGCCACCTTTTGCTTCTACATCCAGGAAGAGTTTCCATGCCTGGTTAGCAATAGCTTCTGTGAGGTTTTCGAGATAATATGAACCGGCTGCAGGGTCAACAATCTTGTCGAAGTGACTCTCTTCTTTCAACAACAACTGTTGGTTGCGGGCAATACGTTCAGAGAAATCATCCGATTCTTTGTAAGCGGTATCAAAAGGCAATACGGTAAGAGAATCGACACCGGCCAAAACAGCCGACATAGCTTCTGTCTGGGTACGGAGTAAGTTTACATGAGCATCGAAAACGGTCATGTTCCATTCGGAGGTCTGTGCATGGATGCGCATTTTGCCGCCACAACGTTCCAAACCGTCAGGTTGATTGTTGGAGCAGGTACGCGGACATTTTTCACCGTAAGCAAATACGATGTTCGACCACAAGAAACGTGCAGCGCGGAATTTGGCGATTTCCATGAAGTAGTTGGAAGTTACGCCGAAGTTGAATTTGATTTTCTTTGAAATCACTTCAACGGTCAAACCGGCTTCAACCAGTTTGGCGATGATATCGTTACCCCAGGCCAATGCATAACCGAGTTCCTGATAGATATAAGAACCTGCATTGTTGAGATAGAAAGGATTAACGCCAATAACACGGAACTTAGGCAAGGCAAGAGACGCGTTAATAATATCGACATATTGTTTAGCGAGATTTTCGATGGCTTTGCCACGAGCCAACGAACGACCAACCAGGTCAAAGTTTACAGAGCCGAATACTTTTTTAGGATCGGCACCGGCTTTTTGAGCGTATGCAACAAAAATCTCTGTCAGTTTCACCGAAACGGTAGCGCAAGTTTTGAAGTTAACCTCTACCGCTTCAATATCGATACCTTTCAACAAGGCGGCAATATTTTCGGCAGAAACAGCTTCACGTTCGATAACGAAGCCAAGAGAAGTAACACCTTTTGTCAGCAAATCGACTGCTTTTGCATTTGCAGCAGCCAGACAATCGTTGCAAACATCGATATCCTGACGAACCAACCAGCTGTTATTAGCCTTGGTGCCACGAACATAAGGAAAATGACCGGGAACTGAACCGGTTGTTTTCAGACCTGCGAGGTCTTCTTCACGGTGAAAAGGTTTGACGTTGAATCCTTCTTTGGTGCGCCAAACGAGCCTCTTTTCAAAGTCAGCCCCTTTGAGGTCGACAATTGCTTTGTCCATCCATTCCTGAGTCGATACAGGAGGAAATTCGGAGAACAATTTTTGTTTGTTGCTCATACTTATTTGTTTAGTTATTGATAGATTGAATATTACGTTCTGTTTTGGATCAGCCGGAGTGCTGACAAAAGCAATGCAAATGTACTATATTCTATTGATTTTTAGGAATATTCTTGCATAAAAAATTGCTCTGTTTTCGAGAGTTTTATACCTGTTTGGATAATTTACGAAACAGTAGCAAAAGGGAGGTAAATCTTTAGTTGTGTTTGTCTTAAAGATCGTCGGTTTTTTCTCTAAAAAAGAGGAAGCCGCCTCTTTCGAAGCGGCTTCACAACTTATATCGGGTTCCGATTATTTTACAGAATCCATGTGAGCGATCAAGTCAAGAACTTTGTTTGAATAGCCCCATTCGTTGTCATACCAGCTAACCAGTTTAACGAAGTTACCATTCAAAGCGATACCTGCACCTGCATCAAACACAGAAGTACGTTTTTCGTGAACGAAGTCTGTAGAAACAACTGAATCTTCAGTGTAACCCAGAATACCTTTCAATTCGTTTTCAGAAGCAGCTTTAACAGCAGCCTTGATTTCGTCGTACGAAGCAGCTTTTTCGAGACGAACTGTCAAGTCAACAACAGAAACGTCAGCTGTCGGTACACGGAAAGCCATACCGGTAAGTTTGCCATTCAATGAAGGGATAACTTTACCTACAGCTTTAGCAGCACCTGTAGAAGAAGGAATGATATTGCCGAGGATAGAACGGCCACCACGCCAGTCTTTCTTAGAAGGAGCGTCAACAGTTTTCTGTGTGTTTGTAGCAGCGTGAACTGTTGTCATCAAACCTTCAACGATACCGAATTTATCGTTGATAACTTTAGCCAAAGGAGCCAAACAGTTTGTTGTACATGAAGCGTTAGATACAACGTTCATGTCGTTGGTGTATTTATCCAAGTTTACACCGCAAACAAACATTGGAGCATCAGCAGAAGGAGCAGAGATAACTACTTTCTTAGCACCACCAACCAAGTGAGCAGAAGCTTTTTCAGTTGTAGTGAAAACACCTGTTGATTCAACAACGTAGTCAGCACCAGCAGAACCCCAAGGAATTTCGCTTGCGTTCATGTTTGCGAAGAAAGCAACTTCTTTGCCGTTTACAAACAATTTACCGCCTTTGTTTTCAGCTGTACCTTTGAATTGACCGTGTACAGTATCATACTGCAACATGTAAATCAAATAATCAAGATCCAGGAAAGGGTCATTTACTGCAACGATCTGAACATCGTCTCTTTCTTGTGCGGCACGGAAAACCAAACGTCCGATGCGGCCAAAGCCGTTAATACCTACTTTAATCATGTTATAAATGTTTTAATGGTTCATTAAAAGTTGCACAAAGGTAATGTTTTTTTTTATGCGAACAATGTTTTTACGTTACAAATTAAAGAATTATTTCTTCAATTTTCAACTACCTATATTTATGCACATTAGATACGAAATAATACCTCACAAAACTGGTTGTCCAAGGCAATTTTCACCTCTTTTTGACAACTCCGAAAAAGCCTGCAGTTTGCTCCCGTGACTTCCGCTTCAATTAATTCAGGCCAACACCTTTTTGAAGTGATCCAGAAAGAGTTCTGCCTGTTGTTTTGTCAGGCAAAGTGGCGGCAACAAACGAATGACATTGGTTCCGCTGGCACCAGTAAATACCTTTTCCTCAAAGAGTAAACGACGACGAATATCGGCTGCCGAATTCTCAAACTCGATACCGATCATCAAACCACGCCCGCGCACCTCTTTTATGCCCGAAATCTTCTCCAATTCAGCCATCAGGAATTCGCCAACCTCAGCTGCATTTTCGACCAGTTTTTCGGTTTCCATCACTTCGAGCACCGCCAAAGCGGCCGCGCAAGCCAGGTGATTACCGCCGAACGTCGTTCCCAACTGCCCGTGAACCGCCTTAAACTTGGGAGCAATCAGCACAGCCCCGATCGGGAAGCCGTTTCCAATGCCTTTTGCCACCGTAATCATATCGGGACGGATACCGGCATACTGATGCGCGAAGAATTTTCCACTACGCCCGTAACCAGACTGAATCTCATCCAGAATCAACACAGTATCGGTTTCGTCGCACACCTGGCGCAACTGTTTCAGGAAGCTATCGTCGGGAATGCGAATACCGCCAACACCCTGAATGCCTTCGATAATCACAGAACTCACATCGCCTTTGGCCAGTTCTGCTTTTACAGCTTCAATATCGTTCAATGGAAGAAATGTCACCTCCATTCCGCTATTGACGGGAGCTACAATCTTCGGATTATCGGTTACACGAACGGCCGCCGAAGTACGCCCGTGAAAGCTTTTGCCAAACGAAACGATTCGCTTCTTTCCGTTATAAAAAGAGGCCAGTTTCAGGGCATTTTCGTTGGCTTCGGCACCTGTGTTTATCATAAACAGGCTATAATCTTCGTAGCCGGATGCTTTACCCAGCTTTTCAGCCAACTGAACCTGCAGGCTATTTTGCACCGAATTGGAATAAAAGCCGAGCTTATTCAACTGTTCGGTTACCCGTTGCACATAATGCGGATGGGTATGCCCGATCGAAATCACGGCATGACCACCGTAGAGGTCGAGGTATTTGTTACCCTGCGCATCGTAGGTGTAACACCCTTCGCCTTTTACAATTTCTATATCGAAAAGAGGATATACGTCGAATGGTTTCATTTGAAAAATATTTTCGATTGGGATCAACACGGAATTTTGTCGATGCGGGTCTGGTGGCGACCGCCTTCAAAATCGGTGGTCAGAAAAACACGCACCATTTCGATAGCCTCTTCGTCGGTAATGAAGCGTCCCGGGAGAGATAAAATATTGGCGTTGTTGTGTTGGCGGGCAAGCGCTGCCAGTTCGGGTTTCCAGCAGAGCGCGCCACGGATACCCTGATGTTTATTAACAGTAATATTGATTCCGTTACCGCTTCCGCAAATAGCAATTCCGAGATCGAATTCGCCGTTTTGCACAGCCTGCGCCAGCGGATGTCCATAATCGGCATAGTCGGCACTCGCCGTTGAGTCGGTGCCAAAATCGTGCAGTTCGGCTACCTGATCGACTAACCATTCGGCAACAGCGCCTTTGCGTTCAAAGCCTGCGTGGTCGGAAGCAATTCCAATTTTCAGTTCGTTTAAAGGTTTCATTTCTTATAGTAGTTAGTAGTGAGGAGCCTGTAGTCAGTAGAAATCTGCTTTACCCCCACTCTTTTAATTTAATTGGCATTCAAATCGCATCATTTATATTCCAGCCCTGGGCTTTGATGGGGAATTCCTGACCGTCGCGGGTTATCAATCCGCAACCAAGATCCTCTTTGGCGATATATCCGATCACCTTCACCCCTTCGATGGCCACCACCTCGTCGTGGCTCGCAGCCGGAACGGTAAACAACAGTTCGTAATCTTCCCCTCCATTCAAGGCGGCGGTGGTCAGGTTCATATTGAGCTCTTCGGCCATTACGGCTGTCTGATAATCGATTGGCAGTCGCTCTTCGTAAATGCGGCATCCCTTTTTGCTTTGGGTACAAATATGGAGAATATCAGACGACAGTCCATCCGAAATATCGATCATCGAAGTCGGCACAATATTTTTGGTAGCAAAGGCTTCAATAATCTCTTTGCGAGCCTCCGGTTTCAACTGACGTTCGAGCAGATAATCCTTTCCTTTGAAATCAGGTTGAAAATCTTCCTGCCCGCTAAAAGCTATTTTTTCGCGTTCGAGCAGCTGCAAACCCATGTAGGCTGCTCCCAGATCGCCCGTTACACAAATAATATCGTTCTCGTTGGCCGTGTTTCTGCAAACAACTTTATCGGAGTCGGCCTCACCCACACAGGTAATGGAAATAGTCAAACCGGTAACCGAAGCCGAGGTATCGCCCCCCACCAAATCGACCCCATAGCGCTCGCAGGCCAGTTTGATGCCAGCGTAAAAGTCATCGATATCTTCTACCGCGAAACGTTTCGAGATTCCCAGCGAGACCGTCAACTGTTTCGGAGCTCCGTTCATTGCATAAATATCGGAAAAATTGACCACGGCCGCTTTGTATCCCAGGTGTTTCAGGGGCGCGTAAACCAGATCGAAATGAATCCCCTCGAGCAACAGATCGGTAGTCACCAGCACTTTCTTATCGGGATACGACAGCACGGCAGCATCGTCCCCCACCCCTTTTTCGGTCGAAGGATTGGTGTTTTGAAACTGTTTGGTGAGATGATCGATCAATCCGAACTCTCCAAGAGTAGCTATTTCTGTACGTTGAGGCATATTTTTTTCAGAACAAATAGTAAAGAACAAGGAATAAAAAGAAATGGCGGAAAAAGATCCTTCAATTATGATCCAGACACATTTTACCGCTTCCAAAAGAGAGTGCAAAGTTACGACAATCCGGGCTGATTAACAACAAAAAAGCGCTTTTCGAGGGTCTATTCAATAAACTGTGTCAGGGAAAGGAGTAAAATTATAACTTTACTA
>CAZFTY010000025.1:0-11877 GCA_964521835.1 uncultured Microbacter sp. | reverse complement strand
TGTCACCGCGTGCTTGCCATAGTCACCATCCGGGAAAACAGCCATTTTCTGTCTGTCTTTCAGGCTTCGGCCGACGTGTCCCACGATTGTTCCCTCGTCCTGTTCTACAATTCCCCACACCAGTGCCCAATAAAGGCGCTTGGTCGTTTTATGAAAAAACTGTTTGCCGAGATAGGTTTTTGCCTCTTCCGTTTTTGCAATCACCAAAAGTCCGGACGTATCCTTATCGATGCGGTGCACCAACCCTAATCGCGGGTCATTGGGGTTGAACGCTGGTTCATGTTGCAAATAATATGCCAACGCGTTGAGCAATGTTCCGTCGAAATTGCCATGTCCGGGGTGAACGACCAATCCGGCCGGTTTGTTGACAACCAACAAAGCATTATCTTCGTACACAATGTTTAAAGGAATGTTTTCGGGAAGGATCTCCGTCTCGTGAGGCGGATAGGTCATCATGATGGCAACCACATCGTTGGGCTTGACCCTGTAATTCGATTTTACGGTGATGC
The DNA here is from genome assembly GCA_964521835.1 of uncultured Microbacter sp. Lineage (GTDB taxonomy): Bacteria > Bacteroidota > Bacteroidia > Bacteroidales > Paludibacteraceae > Microbacter. Next base: position 11,368 of record CAZFTY010000025.1, on the reverse strand, counting down.
CGTTTACTAAGATAGCACCGGCCGCAGCGGCCTCCTGAATGCGGTTGCGCGATACATTCTGAATCCTGTCGACCAGAAATTTATCTATGCGCAACAATGTCTGGCCTTTATCAGCTACAAAACGGAAATGTTCAAACAGTTCTTGTTCCGGAATTTCTTCCTGATCCTCCAGTTCTTCCTGATCTGCGTCTAAATCTTCGATCATACTCTGGAATTCGGGTTTGTTGTTATCAGAAGAATTTCTCAATATCCTCTTTCTTTTTCTTTTTTTCTTCTTTCTTCGGAGCTGTTGCCGGGGCTGTTTTTGCCGGAGCCGGAGCTGCTACTTCGTCGTTAGTAACAACCTTATTTTTATCTTTGGTGAGCCACAAGGTGATCGCCTTTCCTGCCGGAACAGAGTCGTTGGCTGCCGGAGTCTGTTTATAAACCACATAGTTAGCCTTATCCTGTTCGCTCGATGGTTCTACGTCGAAATTGGTGGCTCCTATCGTAAGCATGTGGCTGTTAATCAATTTTGTCGCCTGATCCAGCGAGAGAGACTGCACATCGGGCATGAGCTGGCTTCCGTCTTCATCGGTGGAAGTTCTCCCCACTACAAGTACGACTCCACTGCCTGCCGGTATTTTCTGGCCCGGAGTCAACGTCTGTCCGTTAAATTTAATATCCCGAACCAAATCGCTGAATTCCGATGGAACATATTCAATTCCGATAACTTTGATGCCCATACTTTCCAACAACGACTGTGCATGACGTAACGAAAGGTCGCGTACATCCGGAAGGGCAACTCCCGGAGGCATTTTTGCATTAATAGTGATATAAATACTCCGGTACGATTTTATTTTGGAGCCGGGGGCCGGAGATTGTTCCATTACCATTCCGGGTGCTTTGTCGGGTTTATATACGGAATCGATCACCTGGTATTGCATATCCTTGCTGTCCAGCATTTTCTGCGCATCTCCAATTTGCATTCCACATAAGTTAGGCACCGTTTCGGCTTCTCCATGATGGGTGTAAAACTGCAACATAAAGAGGACGAACATCAGCAAGGCAACTACTATTGCGAGTGCATATAATATATTTTTCAGGATTAAACTCCCTTTTAAAAAATCGAGAAACTGAGAAAAATGCTTCTTATCCATAGTGTTAAGAAAGTATGTATTTTATCCTGCAAAAGTAGCTATTTTTCCGTTAAGAACTCCACTCCCGGGCTCTTTTCTTATTCCCCGTTTCTATTATTTTACTAAGTCCGCAAATGAATTCAGGCGCTATTTTATGTCATCGCGGATTCAATTGCCTGTACTATTTCTGCTTATAGTTAAACAAAAGAGCTTGTTCTTATGCAGATATAATTGTTATACGCAACTAATTTTCAGTATATTATTCATACATTTATAAAAAAAAGATAGCTCGTTTCAATTAATGTTTATATCTTTGCACGCTTTATTTTAACTTGAATTGTTTTCTATTCTGTCTGCATTAGGTCTTTAATGGTTTATTATCAGGAATATTTCTTGTATCAGCATCTATAAAAACAGACAAATTTCGGATGGCAATGCAACGAATCGTTTATTGATAGCATCTTATTTAAGATATACTGTAGTTTCACAAAGAAGAAAGTTCTGAGCGAACTAAATCACACACAACAAAAACTCATACGAATGGAATTTTCTGCGCAACAAATTGCCAATTTCTTACAAGGAGAAATCGTTGGTAATCCAGAAGTTAAAGTTAATAACCTTTCTAAAATAGATGAAAGTATTCCCGGTACACTTGCTTTTTTATCCAACCCCAAATACAGCCATTTTATATACGATTGCAAAGCTGCAATTATCCTTGTTAACAAAGATTTTATTCCGGAAAGACCGATAGCCGCCACCCTTATCAAGGTTGACAATGCCTACCAATCGTTGGCATCACTGCTTCAATTGGTCAATAGTTCTAAAGCGAATAAAACCGGCATTGAACCCCTCTCCTACGTATCTGCAACAGCAGAAATCGGAGCTTCCCCCTATATCGGAGCGTTCAGTTATATCGGCGATAATGTAAAAATGGGGGAAAACGTAAAAATATATCCCCAAAGTTTTATTGGCGATAACGTAACTATTGGCAACGATGTTACCGTTTATGCCGGAGCCAGAATTTACGCCGATTGCGTCATTGGCAATCGATGCGTTATCCATTCCGGTGTGGTAATTGGTGCCGATGGATTCGGGTTTGCTCCCACAGAAGAGGGCAGTTATAATAAGATTCCTCAAATCGGAAATGTGATATTGGAAGATGATGTGGAGGTTGGCGCAAATACCACTATCGACCGGGCAACCATGGGCTCTACAATTATTCATAAAGGGGTAAAGCTTGATAATCTCATTATGATTGCTCACAACGTGCAAGTGGGTTCCAATACCGTAATTGCCGCCCAAACGGGTATCGCAGGATCTTCTAAAATCGGCGAAAATTGTATGTTTGGTGGTCAGGTTGGTATTCCAGGTCACTTACATGTAGAAAACGGCGTAAAAATCTCAGCGCAAGCGGGAATCACAGGAAATGTCAAGGAGAATTCAGTATTACTTGGATCGCCGGCAATACCTGTGATGCAATTTCACAAATCCTATATCTATTTTAAGAGACTTCCCGAGTTAGCAAAAACAATCGATTCTCTTCAGAAAGAGATTGAAGCGCTACGACAACAAATAAAAGCAGACTAACTAACAAACCAAGATGCCGAAACAAAGAACCCTTAACGGATCCTTTACCTTACAGGGAAAAGGGCTTCACACAGGAGTTGATATTCAGCTCACATTTTTTCCAGCACCTGAAAATTATGGGTGCATAATAAAACGCATTGATTTAGAAGGACATCCTACTATTCCCGCATTAGCTGAATATGTTACACAAACTACCCGCGGAACTGTTTTGGCGAACGGAGACGCTCATGTAAGTACGATAGAACATGCCATGGCTGCTCTGTTTTCGTTTGAAATAGATAATTGCCTGATGGAGGTTAACGCTCCTGAATTCCCGATTCTGGATGGGAGTGCCAAGCCTTTCGTCGAAATGATTAAGTCGGTCGGTATTGTTGAGCAGGAAGCCGATAAAGATTATTTTATTGTAAAAAAGAAGATCGAGTATAACGATCCGGCAACGAACTCTTCGATTGTAATTCTTCCGGACGATCATTTTAGTATTCAGACGATGATCGGTTTCAAATCTTCGATTCTCAGTAACCAGTATGCCGTACTGAATCAGTTGGAAGATTTTTCCACCGATATCGCTGCTTGTCGTACGTTTGTTTTTGTCAGGGAGCTGGAGCAGTTGCTTAAGATGAACCTTATAAAAGGGGGCGATCTTGAAAATGCGTTGGTTATTTACGATGAACCGATAAAGCAGACCGAACTGGATCGTATTGCAGATTTGCTGAATCATCCGCACAAAAAAGTAGATGAGTTGGGTTACCTTACTCCGCTTCAATTTGAGAACGAACCTGCCCGACACAAACTGTTGGATGTGATGGGCGACCTTGCCTTAATCGGAAAACCTATCAAAGGAAAGGTGATCGCAACCCGTCCGGGTCATAAAACCAATACGGCATTGGCCAAGGCCATCCGTAAAGATATTAAACGTCAGGAGGTCTCTATCCCGGTATACGATCCGAATAAGGAACCGGTGTTGAATATCAATCAGATAAAGAAAATGTTGCCGCATCGCTGGCCCTTTTTAATGGTCGACAAGGTGATTGATATTACGCATTCGGTGGTAATTGGATTGAAGAACGTAACCAGCAACGAGACCTTTTTTATGGGGCATTTCCCCAACGAACCCGTTATGCCGGGTGTTTTGTTGGTGGAAGCGATGGCACAAACCGGAGGTCTGCTGATATTGCATCAGGTCGAAAATCCGGAATTGTACTCAACCTATTTTATGAAAATAGACAATGTCAAATTCAGGCATAAGGTTGTACCCGGTGATACCGTTATTTTTCGGTTGGAATTAATCAGTCCGATACGGCGGGGTTGTGCCACGATGAAAGGATATGCTTTTGTAGGCGATAAAATTGTGGCGGAAGCTGAGTTTATGGCTCAAGTAGCAAAAAATAAATAACACATAACAAACAGCAGAGACTGATTCTGTGCTGAAGGTATCAGATAAATCAATTTCATCCATCCATTGGATATGTTGACTGACATTTTCACGCAATAATTAATAAATTCAATTATTTACGTATGAAGCAACCGTTAGCATACATACATCCGGAGGCCAAAATCGCTTCCAATGTAGTAATAGAACCATTTGTTACTATCGACAAAAATGTCGTTATCGGAGAAGGAACGCATATTGGTTCGAATGTAACGATCATGGAAGGTGCTCGTATCGGGAAAAATTGCAAAATTTTTCCGGGTGCCGTAATCAGTGCCATTCCTCAGGATTTGAAATTCAAAGGAGAAGACACGTTAGCCATTATCGGTGATAATACCACGTTGCGCGAATGTGTAACCGTCAATAGAGGTACCGCGTCAAAAGGAAGCACGACGATTGGTGATAACTGTTTGATAATGGCCTATTGCCATGTAGCTCACGATTGTACTGTGGGAAATAATGTAATTATGTCGAATGTGACACAGCTTGCCGGCGAGGTTGTTGTCGGTGATTGGGCGGTAATCGGAGGTGGTACCATGATTCACCAGTTTACCCACGTTGGAGCTCACGTAATGACGATGGGAGGAAGCAAGGTGAATAAAGACATTCCTCCTTATGTAAAGGCTGCTCGCGAACCGATCTCCTACTGTGGAATCAATTCGGTGGGTCTCCGTCGCAGAGGTTTTACAAACGAGCAAATAAGAGACATACAGGAAATATACCGCTATATTTATTTGTCGCGTATGAATACCAGTGTGGCTATCGAACATATCGAAGCCGAAATGCCGGCTACGAAAGAACGGGATGAAATTTTACTCTTTGTCCGTAACTCTCCCCGTGGCATCATGAAGGGTTATTTCGAATAATCTTTATTTGCGCCGGAATAAGAAAGGAGCGATTTTAAAAGACAACCGTAATGTTGTCTTTTAGAATCGCTCCTTCTTGTTTGATCAACAGCTTTGTGCATTATTTGAGGGTAAATGCTATTGGTATTGTGTATTTTACCCGAACAACCTCTCCTCTTTGTTTTCCCGGAATCCATTTGGGCATGGAGTAGATTACCCGGCAGGCTTCCGCGTCGAGTAGCGGGTTCACACTGCGAACAACCTGTACGCTGCTGACCGATCCGTCTTTTTCGACAATAAATTGGCAAATTACCCGACCCTGAATCCGATCTTTTTGAGCTTCTACAGGATACTTGACGTTCTTTGCCAGAAATGTTGCCAGATCTCCATCAGCGAATTTCGGCATGTCTTCAACAATCATAAATACTTGATCGTAGGATTCCTTTTTTTCTGTTTGTTGGGCATTGGAAGCAGCTCCATATCCTACCACAACAATTTCATTTTCGTTGTTCGTTTTTGAGTCAGCTTCTTGTGCCTTTTGTTTCGTCTTGGCAGAATTTTGTGCAAGGATTTGTTGATTCGCATCCTGCTGCGATTGAACTTCGGGTTGCTTGTTCGCTGGCTTTGCTTTTTCGACCGAAGCCAGCAGTGTGGTACTACTCTGTTGTGTCGATACCGGTTTGTCTTCAATAACTTTTGTTTGGGCAAAACCTGCCATAATGCCACATGCCAGTGGAACGACCACTAAGCTTTTCAAACTCGCAAGTTTGCTGGATTGTTTTTGTTTCATGATTTGGATACGTTTAAAGATTAATGGAAATGAGAAATGTAAACTAACGGGGCTCAATTGGTGACTGAGACTATATTTTATCAGGAGTTGAAAATATTGTTCTTTCAAATTCGTTTGCTGTAGCGTTTGCCGGTCGGCAATAAACTCACAGTTTTCCTGTACAGCTTTGGAGTATAGCCATACAACGGGGTTGAAAAACTGTAGGATGCAGATGAATCGTGCAAGCCATAAATCCAGATAATGAAGTTGCTTTGTGTGGGTATATTCGTGAGTAAGGATCAAACCAAGTTCATCGTCGGATGTGCTTTCCGGAATAAAGATGTATTTCCCGAATGAGAAGGGCGTCTGGTGCGTTCGGGTATAAATCAATCTGCTATCTCTGTGGCGTGTCCCGATCTCTTTCACCAGCGGAATCAGGCTGATCGCTGTTTTTAAAATCAGGAACAGAATGCCGGCAACATACAGTGCTGTGGTCGCGTTTTGAAGCATCTCTTCCCATGAGACCGGTTGCGATTGTATCCGTATGGGCGTCAGGGAGGTGACAATGGGTAAATTGTCCGTTACCGGAGCGCTGATATGAACCGTGCGGTAGATAACCATAAAAGGCATTACGACCGAGGCGAGCAATCCGAACAGCAGAAAGAAACGGTTGAAGTTGGCGAACGTCTCCTTACTGAGTAGGAGCCGGTACACGGCATAAAAGGCGATCAGCCAAAGCGACGATTTGATTAGATAATCGAATAATGGATTCATGGTAAATTTGGTTTTTAGTGTTCGACATTCTTTTTTATCTGGTTCAGCAACTCATCCAGTTCACTCATCGACAGATCGTTTTCTTTAACAAAGAAAGAGGCCATGGAGGCGAATGAGCCATTGAAATAGTTGTGAATCATCGAAGACATTTGTCTTTTTGTGTACTCCTCTTTTGCGATTTTCGGAAAATAGAGGTAGGTCCTTCCATACGCTTTGTGTTCGATAAATCCTTTTTGTTCCAGAATCCGAATCACGGTAGAGATGGTATTGCGCGAGGGTTTCGGATCGGGAAAGGCCTGGCGGACATCCTGCACAATGCCTTCGCCCAACGACCAGAGAATTTGCATAATTTGTTCTTCGGCTTTCGTAAGTTGTATCATATTTGTAAAGTTATTGTTTTTTGTGTTTATTCTTCAATGGCTCCAAGATATCAAATCAAAGAAAATATATTCATTTTTCCAGTACTCGTGATTGTAAATCCGACGGGACGCGCATAAACCTTATCAATTATTTATTGCAGATTTTCTTCAATTGATCTTATTAATTCGTCTTTTCTTAATCCAACAGAAGCATACTTTATAACGCCGTTTTTATCTATCAAGAAGAATGTGGGTGCCGCAAGAACCCCGTATTCGTTTGCCACACCTTTTCCTGTGTGCAATGTTTGATATTCAATTTTATGTGCTTTGATATATTCTTTAAGACCTATATCATTCGGTTTGGTAAACTCAATGCCATAAATTTGTAATCCTTTATTTGAATATTCATGGTTTATGCTATTAATTTCCGGAATTGCAGAAACACATCCTCCGCAACCAGGGAACCAAAATTCCATTAAAATAAGATTTCCTTTTAATTTTGATAATTGCACAGAGTCCTTACTACTAACAATAGGCAGTTTCCAGTCCATTGCTTTTTTGCCAACTTGTACTGATGCCGCTTTTTTAAAGCTTTCTGCAAATTCTTTATTGGACATTCTGAGGTATTGCTGAGGAAGTAAGTCTATCTTCCAAATGGAATCCGGCCTTGAAGCATGCAAATCATATTGAGAGAAGGAAGCCCTCAAAAATCCATTTTTTTGTACAGTTGTAAATTCAGTTGGTAAATATGTTTTCGTTGAAATATATAGATTGTGATTCGAGTTGCCTCCTTTTTCAGTTTCAGTTAGCAGTCCCCCAATATCAATAAATCTATTTTTTATTGTGATCTTAAAAGCATGATTATTTTCTCCATTTATAATTGTGTCTTTTCCGCTATTAATAATAACGGCACTGTCTTTTAGTAATTTAGGGAGTAGTTTTTTAATGCTCCAGATTGAATTCAGCATCGCAATTGAACCGGTTGCGTCATAGAGATCAGGTTCGTTCGTGTATATAATCTTTTCCGCACTTTTGTCTAAAGAGAATTCTTGAGATCCATTATAAACCTGCAAATCATTTCTAAAATTGAATTGGTATTTGGCTCCGATTAATGAATCGTTTCCCGTAAAATCAAAATAGCAGATCGCAGTATCAATACTATTAGACTCCATTGATTTTTGATAGGAGTGAATTATGGTCTGTAATTCTACCGTTTTAATTGTATTTAGGGTGAAAACGACTTTGTCTAAAATAGCTTTATCCGTTTTAGTAATACCCCAAATTAACCCGGAAACAGCAACCGTGAAAACTAATAGTATTCGTCTCATAATTTAATGCTTTAGCGTTTGTTATTTGTTTTTTTGCGCATCACAGGCTATAAATTATTTTCAATTCATTCAGAAAGGCTTCGCTGTTGGAGATAAGAAATCCCGAGCTTACCGATACAAAACGGAAATCACCAACGACATAAACGAACAGTGATAACTCTGCAAACATACGACTAAAAATATAGTCATTCCAAATTCTAAACATTAAAAATGACTAAAAATATAGTCAATAAGGGCAAATAAAAAAGAGATGACTTTGAACTGATTCAAAATCATCTCTTTAACAGATTGCTGTTTTAGCAGATATTTTTGTGCAAACAGCTTTACCTTAGAATGCCGGCAGGTGTTGTACAATAAAGTATCCGCCGACGATAAGCCATACGAACAAAATAAAAGCCAGAAGAAATGGTTTGATACCGGCTTCCCTGAATTGACGCAGGTGGGTTTCCATTCCGAGACCGGTCATTGCCATTGTCAGCAAGAAGGTGTCGATATAGTTGATGACGCTAATCACTCCCTGCGGTAACAAATTGAACGAGTTGAAACCGATGACGGCTAAAAATCCGAATGCAAACCAGGGAATGGTGATTTTTGCATCCTGTGCGTTATCTCCATTTGCTTTTTTGGCTTTCCGTGCAACGATAAATGCAAATAGCAATAATACAGGGGCTAAGAAAATAACGCGGATCATCTTTACAATAATGGCAGAGCCGGCAATTGCTTCACCCATCGGGTTGCTGGCTCCAACCACATGAGCCACTTCGTGGATTGTCGAGCCGGTGTAGAGCCCCCACTGCCGGTCGGTAAGGTGGAACAATCCGCTGCGAAACATAACAGGGTAGAGGAACATGGATGTCGTGCCGAAAATGACCACCGTGGAGACGGCAATAGCTGTTTTGTGGGCTTTGTTGTTCAGTACCGACTCCACTCCCAATACGGCTGCGGCCCCACAAATGGCACTACCGGTGGAGGTTAATAAAGCCGTTTCGCTATCCATTTTTATGAATTTACCGAGCAACATGCCGATGCACAAGGTTCCGGTAATGATGATGAGGTCGAGCATGATTGCCTCTACGCCCACGGCCATAATATTTTGAAAAGTGAGGCGAAATCCGTAGAGGATAATGGCAAGACGTAAAATTTTTTTCGAGCTGAATTTGATACCGGGCAGCCATTCTTCCGGCATCTGTTTTTTGAGCGTATTCCCGTACATCATTCCCAGAATGATGCCGATAATCAACGGACTGAATGAAATGTATTTCATCGCACTCGATTCGGAAATGTAAAATGCGGCGCAGGCGAATAGCGCGACGAACAGGATGCCGTGGATGAGATGTAATTTTTGATTGTTTAGAAACATGATGGTCTGCTTTTAGTAATCTGTGTTCTGTGTGGAAGAGCTGCAAACAAAGACAAACCCGCCTTTGTTCCGACTCTTTTTCTACGGCGCAAAGGTAGTGATGAACAATAATAAAATAAAATAGTATTTTGTTCTTTTCGATTACTAAAAGTTATAGTGAAGCATGAATGAAGAGAATGTTTCCTGGGTGTGCAGGGTGGGCCCCTGCCGTTCGGCCATGCGGAATGAACGGGTGATGGCAAGGTTTTTGACGGTTAGCGCCGTTAGCAGACCGAATTGGAGCTCTTTCCCGATGGCGCGTTCGGAGATGAAGGCGATGCCGTCGTAGACGGTCAGGAAGTTTTTGATGGCTTCGGTGGCACCGAGTGTGGCTACGATGTTGAGCTGTTCGGGGTGGAGGCCTGCGTTGAGGAACGCTTGCATCAGCGTTTGCAGGGTGCCCGATCCCTGTTCCCGTACGATCAGAGGCGCCGCGGCAAGGTCATTGACGGTTAACGATTTTTTTCGCGCGTAGAGAGAGCCCGATCCGGCAACGGCAACGAGATTGTCTTGCATGAAGGGCGTGTACCGGAGGTTAGGCGCTCCACTACTGTTCTCTACCAGCGCGATATCGATGTTGTTTTCTGTCAGCAAATTTTCCATTTGCTGCGAATTGCCGGAGACCATGTGGAGTGTTATTTTGGGGTAGCGTTTCCGGAATGCGGCCAACAGTGCCGGTACTACATATTGCGCAATGGTAGAGCTTGCACCCAGTCGCAGAGTGCCTTCGCTCTCGCCTTTGAGCGTGCTGAGCTCGTAATTGAGCTCATTATACATGTTGTCGATGGTGCGTAGACGGTTATACATGATTTCGCCCGCCTGAGTCAGGAAAATTCGGTTACCTTTGCGGGTAAACAGAGCGATGCCGCTCTTGCTCTCCAACTCGTGGATATGTTTCGTTACGGCCGGTTGTGATATAAAGAGGCTTTCGGCGGCTTTGGTAAAGTTGAGATTCTCGGCCACTGCCATGAAGACTTGTTCGCGATAATCCATCGGAAAATGTTTTAATTGAACGTTGTTGAGAACGTTTATTTTTTTGACAAAAATACAACTTTTGCATCAGGATTTTATTTGTTATTTTTGTAGCTTAAAACCGACGAGTAAAATGAGAAAGCTATTCATCGTATCTATTTGTCTGCTATCCTTTGTATTGTCCTTTGGCACAGTGTTTGCTGCTAATTTTACGGTTACAATCGATGCCGGGCATGGAGGAAAAGACCCCGGAGCGATAGGCTCATTTGCCAAAGAGAAGAATATTAATCTGGCGGTAGCCCTGAAAGTTGGGAAGCTGATTGAGAGCCGGTATGGCGATGTGAGGGTGGTTTATACCCGCAAAACGGATGTTTTTATTCCGTTGGAAGAGCGAGCATCCATAGCCAACAACGCACATTCCAATCTGTTCTTGTGCATTCACACCAACTCGTCGCCCAGTCCGGCAGCTTCGGGTGCCGAAACCTATACGTTGGGTTTGGCCAAAACACAGGCGAACATGAATGTGGCTCGTCGGGAGAACGCGGTAATTTTGTTGGAAGATAATTATAAACAGAAATATCAGGGATTTAATCCGAACTCGACGGATTCGTATATCATGTTCGAGTACATGCAGGACAAATATATCGATCGAAGCGTTCAGTTTGCCTCCGATATTCAGACTCAGTTTTCGCAGAAGGCCAATCGTGCCGATCGGGGAGTGCGTCAGGCAGGTTTTTGGGTGTTGCACCGTACGTCGATGCCGGCTGTGCTGGTTGAGGTGGGTTATA
>CAZFTY010000024.1:0-12046 GCA_964521835.1 uncultured Microbacter sp. | reverse complement strand
CCGATGCTACCTGCAAAAAGGTAATGTCGTTTAACGATTCCCGCATTCGTTTTGTAGAAAACAAAAGCAATATCGGCCTTGCCAATACTTTAAACCGAGGAATCGAGCTGGCACGTGGCGAATATATTGCCCGCATGGACGGAGATGATATTAGCGTACCAGAGCGTCTGGAAAAGCAAGTTGCTGTTCTTGATTGTCATTCCGAAATAGCTATTTGCGGAACCGGTTATCGTTTTTTCGGGACTCGCAACCATACGGCTATCTATCCCGAGAAAGATGCTGCGATTAAAGCCGGGTTACTTTTCGGGTGCTGCATGATTATCCCTATGTTTCGGAAAGAGGCGATAGTCAACGCAGGATTGCAATATGATCAAAATTATTTCCCTGCTGAAGACTACCGTTTCTGGACCCAATGTGCATTGAAAGGGTTACGAATGTATAACATTCCCAAGATACTGTTCCATTATCGTATGCACCCGTTGCAGGTATCGGAGGTACGGAGTGATCAATCCGAGATGACCATTCTGGTTAGGACACATTATATTCAATCATTGTTCATTATACCTGATGAAAATTTTACTCTGCAATTTATTTACGGGTTGAGAAAAGAGATACATCAACCCGAAGATTTCTGGATGCATAAAACAATCGCAAAAACGATACTTGATTTGAATAATCGGCAACAATCCATCGATAGTAAAGCTCTTCGATTACAATTGCATAATTATTTAGCATCACAACTCGCCGAATATGTAAATAAAGACTGGTTTGTAAAACATTATTCGTGCACCAGACTTATTCTCCTGATCGCAACCGGGCTGTTTTTTCATCTATCCGGCAAATTCAAAAGGAGACTGATTATCAAATGTCTTATACGAAAATCCATCAAGCATCAAACCAGTTAACACAACACATTAACATTCATCCGGATTAAGCTTATAACAGAATGATATTACGACAAACTTACACCAGAAGCTGGAACGCTATTGCAAACTTCAGAAAAAACAGATTTTATCCCATACATTACTATAATTTCTGGACAGATCAATTGGCAAAAGATATATGGTTCAGCAAATTTATTGAACATCATGGACTGCTGAAACACAATCAATGTCGAATTAATTTTTATTCAGTATTGGGATCGATTCAAAATCTGACATCCTTACGCGACGGAGTAAATATCTTTTTTTCGGGGGAGAATCTACACACCGAAAGGTTTATCAATTACAGAAAGCTCTGTACTGATAAAGCGTTCGACCTTTATGTCGACTTTGATACCTCACTGGGTGAAAAATCGATCCGTTTTCCGCTCTGGATTCTCTATCTATTCCAGCCAGATTGCAGTGATGAGGATATAAAAAAACGAGTAGAAGAACTACGGTATCCGTTCATTGACAACCGGAAAGATTTTTGCTCTTTAGTGGCCAGTCATGATTGGAATGGAATCAGAGGTGAGATCATAGACTCCCTCTCTGGGATAGACGTAATCAGTTCGGGGGGTACGTTTCGTAACAATACCAACATCTTAAAAACCGTATATGCAAATCATAAACGAGAATTTATCCGACAATATAAATTCAATATATGCCCCGAAAATTCAAACGCTCCGGGCTACGTTACAGAGAAAATATTTCACGCCCTTGAGGCTGGTTGTGTTCCTATCTATTGGGGATCAGGTAATAATCCGGAACCCGGAATTTTGAATGACAAAGTTATTTTGTTTTGGGATAAAGAAAGTGACAACAAAGATGTAATTGAAAAAATAAAACAATTACACCATGATCCTGATTATTACAAATCTTTTATTTCTCAACCCCGTCTTCTTATTGATGCAGATGACATTATCATCAACATGTTCAATACGTTGAAGGATCAATTGATAAAACTTATAACGAACCGGAATTTATAAAGCACAAATGACAACATTTGAAGCAATAAACGATCCTTCAAGAGTAGGAAAATTCATTCGCAACTCTAATCTGGAGCTGTTACGACTGATTTGCATGTTTTATATTGTTTTGCACCACATGCTGATACATGCACTACATCAGGTTGCCGGATATGAAGGGAATTTATCTTTATCTCTCAACTCTGTTATCAGTACAATTCTGGACGGATTTCTTATTGTTGCGGTAAATAGTTTTATTTTAATTTCCGGCTACTTCTCCATTAAGCTGAAAATAAAAAAACTAATTCATCTCTATATAGTTTGTGCCACTTATGGCGCTCTTTTCTATTTTTTTCATCTCTATGTAGACGGACAAACCATCGGAAAAACGTTCTTGGTGCAAAGTCTGTTTGTCATCAGTAACACACAGGATTGGTGGTTTATTCACAGTTACTTCTTTTTATGTTTGTTCAGCCCGATCTTGAATCGAGCGACTGATAATATGGACAAAAAAGAACATTTGTCTGTGATCATCGCTTTGGCCTTTTTGAATATCTATTTCGGCTATTTCTGGCAAAACCCGTTTAATGCCGATGGTTATAATGTGATGAATTTTATATTTATCTATTTAATAGGGCAATATATAAAAAAGTACATCTCCATTCCGAAGCTTAAAACAGATAGAAATAAGATTGTAGCCGGTTATGTCTGTTTCTCTACTCTTCTGGGTGCATGGGTTTTAGTTCTGGAATTTATACTCAGACAGCACAAACTAACAGGAGTATCATGGGCATATAATAATCCCTTTATTATTCTTTCATCCATTCTCTTCTTTTATATTTTTCTGACTATTAATATTCGAAATTCAAGGATCAACTGGTGGGCATCCTCTGTGCTGGCGGTTTATCTGATACATGAAAACAGTTACATCAAAGGATATATTTATAATGGCATACACAATATTTGCCGATTACCACTACTCTCTGCCAATCCCGTATTTCAATATGCGGCACTTATTCTATTTACCCTCGTTTTGATGGCTGCTTGTCTATGCTTTGACAAGTTTTTTCAAACGCTTGTTCGACCAGTTGAAAAATGGATGCTTTTTTTCTGGAACAAGATTGAAGCAAAGTGTAGATCTCTTATTCATTAAGCTATGAATTGTTCTGTCATCATATCTGGTTACCATCAAAAACCTATTTAATCGGTAAAAAAGAATTCTGGATAAAGAAGATCGATTAGAAATCAAGAATATTAGCACAAATATGATACAGGGATAACAATAACTACAAAAAGAAAATTCATTGAAATGCATGAATCGGAACGCTGATATACTTAGTTAAATATCCGGTGTAATATAATGCATTTTTATTTGTTAAATTTGCAACCAATGACGCAAGAAATTAAACATAGAAAAATATTTTTTGATATACTGAAAGGTCTGGCAATTTATCTGGTCGTTCAGGGTCATACTATCGAGTTTTGCAGTGGGTCTTTGTATGCTAAAAATAATTTATCCGTAAACAATCTGTATTTCATATTTATTTATAGTTTTCACATGCCCCTTTTTATGATGATAAGTGGCTACTTTTTTACTTATTCTATCCAGAACAAATCGACCATAGAAATATTGAAATCCAGACTTATAAGTCTTCTTCTTCCTATTTTCTCCTGGAATTTTCTGATAATATTTATACATTCTATTGTTCATTATATTCACCATACTTATATATTGCACGAAAATGATTCGCTTAACATCATTACTCTGATAACGAATTACATATATACATGTGTTCATTCTTTATGGTTTCTTTGGGCCATTCTTTGGTGTTCATTAATCGTTTTATTTGTAAATAGAATTTTTAAAGATAATCTTTTTATCTATTTAGGCATATTATCAGTGACATTGCTGTTACCTGATTGGTACTTTATTCACCTGTACAGTTATATGTTAATATATTTTATTGCAGCTTATATATTCAATAAATATCATGAGAAAACAAGTAAATTTACAAACAATGGAAATCTGAGAATTTACCTTCCGCTTTGTGTCATTCTGTATATTTCATTATTTGTGTTTTATGATTACCGTTATTTGATTTATAATGCAGGATATTCGATCATTGGGAAAAACATGCTTCATCAACTTTATATTGATTTTTATCGATTTCTAATCGGTCTTTTGGGTAGTGTTTCTATTATGGAACTTGTTTATCTGCTTTATAAACAACATAAAATGAATTGGCTTTGTACTATATTTGCGAAGTTGGGTATTCATTCTCTTGGTATCTATATTATTTCCGATATATTAATTGGCAGACTAGCCCTTCTGACATCTAATTTCTCTTTCCATTATTATTCTACTATTATAGAGGCTATTCTTATATTATTTATATCCTATTGCATTTCAGTGGGGATTAAAAAGATTAGATTTATGAATTTGATTTTTTGGGGAGGTAGATAGCTTTATTATGTTATAATTGCTTTATTATGTTATTTTCAATCATTATCCCTGTCTATAATGTCGAACCCTATCTTCGCCAATCCCTCGATTCGGTTCTGAAACAAAATTATTCCGACTACGAAGTAATCGCCATCAATGACGGATCGACCGATAACGGTCTTTCTATTTTACAGGAATACCAGGAACATGATAGACGGATAAAGATTATCGATCAGGAAAATAAAGGACTGAGCGCAGCCCGAAATGCCGGAATGAAAGAGGCCACAGGCGAATACCTTCTCTTGTTAGACAGTGATGATTGGTTGGAACCGCATACCTTGCAAACGCTGGCAGATAAACAAAACGGGGAGGATATGATCTGCTTTAACGGCAAACGTTATTTTGAAGACGGCCGGGAAGAAATTCCGGATCAGGGGATAACTGAAGAGCGCTTAACCGGATGGGACTATTATAGTAAATACGCACTTATACCTCGTAAGTTTCATTTTGTCTGTACCGTATTACGCCTGTACAAAAGAGAATTTCTGTTGCAGAACAAGCTTTTTTTCAAAGAGGGAATTCTGCATGAAGATAATCTTTTTACGCCTATTGCTTGCTATTTTTCACAATCGGTACAGGTTATTCCGGACATTTTATATACATATCGAATAAGAGAAGGGAGTATTACTCAAAAAAATAGTGAAAGACGAGTTCAAGATATGATAACTATCACCAACCAATTATCTTTATTCTTCATTTCAAAAAATGGGCTCTCAAAAAAAACAATTTACAACTCACTAAGCGATTCATACATCGATCTATTTAACTGGTTTTTAGAAATATACAATAACGACAGAAACAGTTTAGGCAATTTCTATCACTCCATATTATGGCCCGCATTTTATCAAGTTTCAGAATCCTTAATGCAGATCATATATTATCATTTGCTACATAAAAAGAAATTCAATTTATTCAAAATACTATACTATTACAATGTTTGTGTTTTTAACAAGATTCTCCGAAAAATTACTATGCTCAAAATAAAATAATAACTGGTTTGGAATTATGTCAAGAGACGCATTTACCTTGCGCTAGGCATTTAATTCTTAGCTAATAACTGTTCGTATAACACATCTATAGATATATTTTGTTTAATATTAATTAATTTCTTCATTAACATTGTCGCTCCGAAACAACAGTATAATGGCATTCCAATCAAATCTAAAATTAAGCATTATCGTTCCTATTTATAATGGAGAAAAGTATCTTTCCCGATGTCTTGATTCTTTATTAAACAATCAGGGTCTATCGCAACAAGAATATGAAATTATTTGTGTTAATGATAATTCACCAGACAATTCATGCTTAGTAATCGAATCTTATCAAAAATTATATTCTAACATCGTATTGATTAACCATATTATTAATAAAAGGCAAGGAGGAGCTAAAAACACCGGTATTAGAAAAGCTAATGGTAAATTTATCCTTTTTGTTGACCAAGACGATTTCATTAAATCACACTCATTATCAATATTATACAATATTGCAAATAACAATAATTTGGATTTATTGTCATGTAGATATTATTTACAGAATCAGGATGGCATGTTTATTAAGCACGGCTATCATCATATTGCTTTTACAAAGATTTTTTCCGGGAAAAGTTTCCTAAATCTTTACTTCCAACCAGATATTTCATTAAGACCTTGGGCTCTTGTTTATCGCAAAGACTATCTTCTGAAGATAAATATACCTTTTACAGAACATGTGCTATGGGAAGATTCAGATTGGGTTGCCCAAATAACGTATAGCGCATTAAAAATAATGTCAATTCCTCACGCATTTTACTACTGGAACCAGACCCCTGGTTCTATTACGAATACATTGTCAGGTAAGACTTCTGCTGATTGGATAAAAATGGCCAATCGTAAATTACAATTTGCGACCAGCATAATTGATGATGCGCCAGCTTTATCTCAAAAACTGCGTGAGGATGCCATATGGAACGCACGAGCTGTTAAAAATGTACTAAAAATGAATGCTAAAAATCGTCGGATATTCTACCATGAATTACAGAAGCAAAGTTATCAAGACATTAAAAACATTACCAACAATCCGCGACAAGCTCTTTACAAACATCCACATATCACGCACCTTGTAATGTTCTTTTTATTTCCTATTATTAAATCGCTAAAAAAATGAATACGATTGTAATCCTTATTCCCTATTTTGGAAAATGGCCCGAGTGGATCGATATCTATTTTTACTCCTGCAGCCGGAATACTCTGATCGACTGGCATTTCTTTACCGATTGCACGATGCCGACAAAGCATTACGACAATATATATATACACCCGGTCTCTTTTGAAGCCTATTGCAAGCAGGTAAGTTGTATGTTGCAAATAGACTTTTCTCCTCAGTCTCCTTATAAACTATGTGATCTCCGTCCATTTTTCGGTTATATTCACTCCGACCTTATTACCGGGTACGATTTTTGGGGGTTCGGCGATATCGATATAGTATGGGGAGATATTCGCCGATTCTATACCGATACACTGCTTTCGAAATACGATGTCTTTTCCACCCATGCCGATCGACTCTCCGGCCATCTGTCGATACTGCGAAATAACAAGAAATACACCGAACTGGCCTTCAGTATCGACTGCTGGCAAAAAAAACTGGAAACACAAACTCACTATGGACTGGACGAAAACGATTTTTCACATCTGATCTATCCTGCATCACGCTATATCAAAAAAATCTATTCCAAGATTATCCGCAGACTGTTCAACTGGCGCGATGCCTGGGTGATTTATTATAGCATTATGCCCATCATAAATTATCTGCTATTTATCAAACAACGAGGACTCTATTTCAAAGAACAACACACTACCCCTATTTTATACAATGACAGATTGAGTTGCAAATACGACTCAGACACATGGTACTACAAAAACGGGACTGTAATTAACGGAAAAACAGGAAACGAACATATCTATGTTCATTTTATGGTTTACAAAAAAAACAGCTTCAGAAGTGATTATTTCTGGGAAAAGATATTTTATTCTGTTCCTCAAAAAAACTTCACCGCTACCACTATCATTATCAACAAAAAAGGAATATCGGTAGCAACAGAATGAATGAACCTGATTTGGCAAACTCAAACCATGATACGCCAAAAGTCAACTACCAATGGCCATTAGATAACACTGATTATAATCTTATGTGACCTTTAATAAAATACATTCACATGAAACAAATTATTCACCTGAAAGGTCTTAACGGTTTAAGAGCTATAGCGGCTATTTCAGTAATGTTATCGCATGTTTTTCAAAACACCTTTGGCAATTGGGGAATCACGCCTATTCATCTATCTCTTTTTGAGGGTGGAGTTACTCTGTTCTTTGTTATCAGCGGCTTTCTGATCACCTTCTTGTTGCTAAAGGAAAAAAAACTGACAAACTCTATCAATATCAAGAAATTTTATTTACGAAGGATTCTGAGAATATGGCCCTTGTACTATATGTTCATTCTTGTATGCATCATCATCGTATCCCAGATGAAAGCTGAAAGTATTCTTGTTCCGACACTTTGGTATTATCTCTTTTTTACGGCCAATATTCCCTTTTTATCTGCTTCTGGTATTTGGATTATTGTTCATTATTGGAGTATCGGAGTCGAAGAACAATATTATCTATTTTGGCCCTGGGTAGTAAAATATGCAAAATCAAACTTAATAAAAGTCACTATTGTTCTTTTAATATTGTTTTTCGGGTGCAAAATCGGTTCTTGGGTTTTATTTTCAAACCATTCATTAATCTATAGATTTTTTGCCGTTACCAGTTTCCATTGTATGATGTTAGGTGGCATAGGTGCAATATTGTATTACAAAAGAACCAAATGGTTTTTATTGATAACAACAGATAAACGAATTCAGTTGCTTACATGGATAGCACTGGTTTTATCAGGGTTCTATGCTGAATTTATTCCGGCTCTAATTAGAAACGAATATACT
The DNA here is from genome assembly GCA_964521835.1 of uncultured Microbacter sp. Lineage (GTDB taxonomy): Bacteria > Bacteroidota > Bacteroidia > Bacteroidales > Paludibacteraceae > Microbacter. The sequence continues at coordinate 3,700 of CAZFTY010000024.1, read as the reverse complement.
GCGTTCATTTCCTTATTGTTAATCATGGGTCAAGTTGAGAACAAAACGACTCTTCTAAAATTAGAAAATAAGACATTTAATTATATAGGAAAAATCTCATACGGAATCTATGTAATACATCCTCTTATTATTTATCTTTTGTCTATTTTTTGGCGTTTTAAACTCTCTCATTCAATGCCTATCGCAATTCAATATCCATTGATTTATTCATTGGTTTGTACTCTGACAATTATCGTTGCGGCTTTGTCCTATAAATTTTACGAATCGCCATTCCTTTATTTTAAAGAGCGATTTGCCATTATTAAAAGTTCTGGATCTTGCTTTCTCAAATGAATATTACTTCTGCAAATTAACTAAAAAGGTGCCTCGTTCTGAAAAATACGGAAACTCTTTTTTCACTAAAATACTCCCATACTCAAAATATTCGATTCATCGCCCCACCTAAATATTATAATGAAATACACATTGACCTCTACCCGATTACACACAAACTCGACTCTATCGGTACAAAATCCCAAAGAAAAAATTAACTTTGCAGGAAGGAGAAAAACTGAAGGCTTAAAGGAATCAAATAACAAATTAAATAACAACTGATAACTGTTAACTGATAACCGCCAACTATTTATGTTTTCCATTATTATTCCACTATACAACAAAGGAGCTCATATCGAGAAAGCCATCCGATCGGTATTGAATCAATCGTACCACGAGTTCGAATTGATTATCGTGAACGATGGTTCGACTGATAACAGTATGGAAGTGGTAACTCATTATTTACATGCGCAGGAGAAAGATGGGAATAACTCTTTGGTACAACATGTACGCATTATTCATCAGGCGAATGCAGGAGTCTCTGCGGCTCGGAATGCGGGCGTTGAAGCCGCCAAATATGATTTCATTGCCTTTTTGGATGCCGATGACTGGTGGCATAAGCATTACCTGAATAAAATGAAAGAGCTGATAGAGGAGTATCCCGACGCCGCTCTCTACAGCTCGTCGTACTATCAGGTAAAACGCGGAAAGAAATATCCGGCTCCTATCGGTGTAGAATCTGCTTTCAAGAGTGGATATATCGATTATTGCAAAGTCTATGCCCAAACACTCTGTATGCCGGTATGGACAAGCGCTACAATTATTCGCAAAAAAGTATTTGAAGAGTTCCGCGGTTTTAGTCCAAGTCTGAAAATGGGCGAAGATTTTGACCTTTGGATCAGGGTAGCTCTCAACTATAAAGTAACTCTGCTTAACGAGCCGTTGGCCTATTATAACCACGATCAGGATAAAGATACCAGAGCGGTAGCCAGCGAACGAATCTATCCACCTCATCAACATTTCATTTTCAATCTTGGTTATCTGAAAACGGACGAACAGCAGAATCCTGCCTTGAAAAAGTTACTCGATGCGCTACGTGTCTATATTTTACCTCCCTACTATCTCAATAAACCAACGCGTCAGGAAGCGCAAGCCGAACTGGCAAAAGTAGACTGGGAAAAACAACCACTGAAAGAACGTATCAGATTTAAGAGTCCGGTGATGATTTTGAAAGCGCAATATCGTGCCATGGTATGGGGTTCAAGAATTAAACAATACATTTTAAAGCACAGTGAGCATTGAGTAGTTGCCAAAACCAGAACCGACTTAACAAGAAACAAAATAAACTCTTGAAAATAGCTTATCTCTTAGGATCGTTGAACAGAGGTGGAACTGAAACACTCCTGCTTGATTGTTTTCGCAACAGCGAGGATTGTGATTTCCCATTTATCGGAATCTATCGGAAAGATGGCGTTCTTACCGAAGATTTCGGAAAAACAAAAGTACCTCTTTTTCATCTTGCGCCTCAATCAAAAAGGGATATCGGTTATTTATTCAGGCTACGGAAGACACTTCTGCATGAAAAGATAACCATTGTACATGCCCAACAACCATTGGATGCTATTTTTGCTTATTTTGCCTGTTGCGGTACTGGTATTAAAATAGCGCTTACTTTTCATGGCTATGATATGGGCATGACCAAAATTGAGAAAGCGTTGATTCGATGGATTATTAGACACACAGACCGGAATATTTTTGTCAGCAATGCGCAACGAGAATACTACAAGGCACACTATCAATTTTCGCTTGCCAAATCATCGATTGTATACAACGGGATTGCATTTGACAAACTGGAGATCAACGAACCTTCTGTCTCCCTGCGAGACGAATTGCGACTCTCAGAATCGACTTTATTAATGGGAAGTGTTGGAAATTTTGGCGATGTACGCGACCAGTTGACCATCTGTAAATTTCTCAAATTGTTAGCCGATAAAGACATTGATTTTCATTTTCTTTTTATCGGACGTAAAAATTCTAACGAAGCATGGCGATACGATCAATGTGTGGATTTTTGTAAAGAAAACCATCTGGAAGAGAAGGTATCTTTTTTGGGATCCCGTACCGACGTACCACAAATTTTACGTCAATGGGATGCTTTTGTCTATGCAACCGACCACGACAGCTTCGGTATTGCGGTAATCGAAGCCATTGCCAGCGGCCTACCTGTTTTTGTGAACGATTGGGATGTAATGACTGAAATTACCGAAAATGGCAAATATGCCCATCTCTACAAAACCAAAGATCCAGCAGATCTTCTATCCAAGTTTTCTCTTTTTATTGAACACAGAGAACAATACAAAACAGACGCTACCTCTGCGGCTTTGTGGGCAAAAGAAGAGTACAACATCAACAAGCACCTGCAACAATTAAAGAACAGTTATCAGTTAACAGCTAACAGTTAACAACCATCGGTTCCCAACCCGCGAGTCATTCATTTTTTTTATCCGTCAGTTCACTTTCTCACCGCTTACGTCCTCGCTTTCTGAATAAAAATGGCTACCTTTGCACCTTCTTTTCATGTGCAAACAATTCGTTTTTTCAAGGTCACATGAAAGTCCCCGTTATACTGTTTACCATACATTTGGGTGTGGGCAAAACATGGGAATTTCAATGCAATTTCTAACCTCACATAATTCTTTTCTGACATGACACGCGACAACGCAATTTTTGAGATTATCGAAAAGGAACACCAGCGTCAATTAAAAGGTATTGAGCTGATTGCATCCGAAAATTTTGTAAGTGACCAGGTAATGCAGGCAATGGGCACATGGCTTACCAACAAATATGCCGAAGGCTATCCCGGTCACCGTTACTACGGAGGTTGCGAAGTGGTTGATATGAGCGAACAACTCGCCATCGACCGTTTGAAACAACTTTTCGGTGCCGAATATGCCAACGTACAGCCTCACTCGGGAGCTCAGGCTAACGCTGCCGTTTTCCTCGCAGTGCTGAACCCCGGCGACAAATTTCTTGGTCTGAACCTTGCTCACGGTGGTCACCTTTCGCACGGTTCGTTGGTAAACAGCTCGGGAATTCTCTATCAACCATTGGCATACAACGTAAAAGAAGATACCGGTCGCGTTGATTACGACCAGATGGAAGAAATTGCTTTACGCGAACATCCGAAACTGATTGTGGGTGGTGCTTCCGCCTATTCCCGTGATTGGGATTATGCCCGCATGCGTGCCATTGCCGATAAAGTGGGTGCCTTGTTGATGATCGACATGGCTCACCCTGCCGGTTTGATCGCAGCAGGTTTGCTCGAAAACCCATTGAAATATGCTCACATCGTTACCTCTACCACCCACAAAACATTACGTGGTCCGCG
>CAZFTY010000023.1:0-12061 GCA_964521835.1 uncultured Microbacter sp. | reverse complement strand
CAGCTCATCTTTTCGAATATTTGCCTGCTGAATCAAGAACATGATGTTTGCATCGTGTTTTTCTTTGATAATACGTTGAAACTTGTCGTTGATAAGCGGAGCATCAATGTTGTCGCCATCTGCCGAAGCAAGAGTCGATGTTGCGATAACGCCATCTGCCACTTTTACGGACGGAATGGTGTAGGTTTTGTTACCCCGGGTAGCTTTGAATTGAAGGAAAAGTTCGCTCTTAGCCAAATCGGGAACATAGTCGTACGAGGCATTAATTGTACCTGTACCACCTGCTTTGTAGGCAATTTGCGGGTTATTTCCCTGAACTTTTTCGCCCTGGAACAAAGCCGGAGTACTTTTATACTCTGTGCCTGTTGACGTTTTCAGAACAGGAGTCACTTCAACGATAGTCTTTTTATCGAAGTATTTTTCTGGGAATTTGCCTGTGATTGTGGCATTTACCTTGCCTCCAACGGCTTCCAAGGGATTGGGGGTTGTGTTAAAATAGCTGGGGTCCAAGGCTCCCATCGGCTTTGAGCATGACGTAAAGACGAACGCTAAAATGGCCGCGGAAAGAAGATAAAATCCTTTTTTCATAAAGCTAATAATTTGATTGATTGAATAAAAACTTTTTGAATTAGTTACAGCAAATATAAGCACAAACATTTTGTAAAAAAACAAGGTAGGACTATTATATTTTTGTCGTAAGTTCGCTTTCATTTTCGACAGTTCGTTTATTTTACGTAATAAACTATGAGTTAAATAAATAGATATTGAATATTTATTTTCATAACAAAGGAATACGAATATTAATTTCAACTATTTAACTTTACCCCACCACTTTAATCTTTGTTTTTGCATGTATTTCACAAAAGACTACAACTTCTGCCGCCTCAAAATAACCAACCTGAGTAAATCATACCTATTCTTTTGGCTTCATCGTATAACCGATAAAGGGAAAACCCGATTATATCCAATTGCGATCTCGATCGAACCAATCAACCGGTGTAATTTATGCTGCCCCGAGTGTCCGACCGGCAACCGGTCGCTCCAGCGCGATAAGGAGGTAATGCAATGGAGTATATTCACAAAAGTAATTGACGAACTGGCACCCTCTTTGTTTTGGGCAACGCTCTACTTTCAGGGCGAACCGTTCTTGCACCCCCAATTTCAGGAGATGATACATTACTGTCATCGCAAAAACATATTTACCTATACCTCGTCCAACGGACAATTGATCGATAGTGAGACGGCAAAAAAAACGGTAGAGTCGGGTCTGGATAAGATCGTTATATCGGTAGACGGGCTGACGCAAGAGGTGTATCAGCAATACCGCAGAGGGGGCAGTCTGCAAAAAGTAATTGAAGCGATTCAGTATCTTTCTTATTGGAAAAAAGAGCTTCAACGAAAAACACCGGTTATAGAGGCGCAGTTTATTGTAATGAAACACAACGAATTTCAGCTGCACGATGTAAAAAAAACGGCGTTGTCGTGGGGTGCCGATTCTGTTTCGCTGAAAACAGCTCAGATTGAATTTGATCGCATAGAGCAGTTGGTGCCTTCGCAAAAGAAGTATGCCCGGTATGTAAAAGCATCCGATGGATCATGGCAATTGAAGAAGAAGGTGCGGAACCGTTGCTGGAAGCAGTGGAGCAGTGCGGTGATAGCCGCGAACGGTGATGTGTTACCCTGCTGTTTCGATAAGAACGGAGAACATGCTTTCGGAAATGTAACGCGCGAATCTTTCTTTGAAATCTGGAACGGAGAAAAAGCAAACCTGTTCCGGGAGAGAATTCGTTCCGACAGAAAAAGCATCGCTATTTGCAGAAACTGTACGGAGTAGAGTGTGATGAGGATGTCTCTCAAAAGAAATAAGGCAACATTTCGGTTTGAAACATTGCCTTATCATTGAGGTTCCTGGCGGACTCGAACCGCCGTAAACGGTTTTGCAGACCGGCGCCTAACCACTCGGCCAAGGAACCCTATTTTTGGACTGCAAAGGTAACTTCTTTCTTGATGCCGACCAAATTTCTCTTCTCATAATTTCATTTTTTAACTAAAACAGATGGTTATCCACAGCGTAACTTACACTCCGAACAGCTCAAATGAGGTCATTCATCGGGATTTTTATTGTTTTCATCGATTTTACCTTGTATAATAATAGTGTGATCGGTTACCTTTGCAAAAAAATCAAAAACATCTTTGTTATGGAAAACGAACTTAAAACGTATCGCCGCCATCGCCCTGCAATTTCACTTGCCTTCGTATTGATTGCCGCGGGGCTTATATTTCTTGGATTCAATACGGGTGTTATTCCTGTTGCCTATAAGAATATTTTTATTTCATGGCAAATGCTGCTTATCGTACTGGGAATTTCATCATTTTTCAAATGTCATTTTTGGGGAGGAACAATCCTGATTTTGATAGGAGGATTCTTCATTATGCCCGAAATAAACAGTATCAATCCGAACTGGATAGGTCCGTTCCCGGCCGACTTTGTGCATCTTTACTGGCCAGTGCTTTTGATTATAGCGGGAGCCATCATTTTGTTGCACTGGATATTTCCTTCATCCAAAAAGCATTATTGTCACGAAGCCAAAAATTACCGTCATTGGCATAAAGGATCGGAACGCTGGAGCCAAACAATGGATACAGGCAACGGCTACATTGACAGCAATGTTATTTTTAGCGGCAGGGAACATATCGTGCTCGACCCGATATTCAAAGGTGGCGAAATCAACGCTGTCTTCGGGGGCACCAAAATTGATTTACGACGGACAAATCTGGCAGAAGGGACGACCCGCCTCGATCTTAACGTTGTTTTCGGAGGTATTACCCTCTATGTTCCGGAGGACTGGAACGTGGTGGTCAGGGTCGATTTTGTAATGGGTGGATTTGAAGACAAACGCTTTAAAATAAGCGAAAATGTAGATACCTCCCGCACATTACTTATTTGCGGTTCGTGTGTCTTTGGAGGCGGCGAACTAAAGAATTGATTATGGCATGGAATATCCTGCACTGCAAAATAAAGTATTTCTTTCGACGTATATCCTAATCTGGACGGTCATCTCTTTTGCCATTTCTCTGGTAGTGGCTCCTTTGGTGGCGCTCCCTTTCGGGTTCTGCATTTTGTTCGGGGCAATCTCCGGATATTTGTTCGGAATCCTTGCCATTTTTTTGTGGAGCGTCGTGAAATATGCCGACTATTCAGCTCAAAACCAGTTTCAGCGAATGGTCAGTTATCTGGCATTGGCATTGGTAAGCGTCGGAATCTGGATCGGATTCACGTTTTTGATGTTGTATATTTGTATGCCGGAAAATAATATTGCTCCTTTCGAGCCTTTCATTCCACTGGAGCTGATGCTGGGATGTTGTTTCTTCATCATTGTACTGGTGATATACAACCGGATGCTCGAAAAGGCCAAAGACGCGGAAAAAGAAGAGGAGTTGGAAGAGATTGAACAGACGATTGAGCAGACACAACCCGATGTTGCCGTAGAAACAGAGATGGTGGAACGCGTAGCTGTAAAGGTAGGATCGAAAATCGAGGTTATCATGGTTCCGGACATATTGGCCGTGCAAGCCGAGGGCGATTATGTAATGATTCATACGGCACAGGGCCGTTATCTCAAAGAGCAGACGATGAAATATTTTGAAGAACATCTGCCGTCCAGTCAATTTGTTCGTGTACACCGCTCTTGCATTGTCAACGTGCAGGTCATCTCTAAAATAGAACTCTTCGAGAAACAAAACCAGTTACTGACGTTACAGAACGGCTTACAGGTAAAAGCCAGCGCTACAGGATATAAGCTTTTAAAACGAACCCTGAATCTTTGATTTCGGACATAAAAAAATCAAGCGTAACCCTCCATATAGAAACCGGATCGGATGAAGTTATGTTGCAGGAAACAGCCAAATAGCAAGATTTGACAAGAACAGCGGTATTCATTTTCATACCTTTGCTTCCTCCAATGCATCACGACCGGGAATAGTTATCTTATTATCAAACGATTAAACAAGCAGTTATTTATGAGAACAAGAATCAGTCTATTATTGCTCTTTATCAGTTCTTTCATGTTTAGCGGATGGGCTCAGGAAAGGCTCTCGCTGACGCTTGAACAGGCCAGACTTCATGCACAACAATACAACCGCACACTGAAAAATGCGGGATTATCCATCAAAGAGGCACAGAGCGCGTTGTGGGAGAGTATCTCCAAAGGATTGCCGCAGGTGCAGATTTCGGGCTCTTACACCAATTATCTGGGCGCTTCCGCCGATTTTCAGGGAATGAAAATCGATTTCGGACAGTCTGGATCAATGCAAGCCCAGGTCAATCAGTTGGTATTCAACGGAAATTATTGGATCGGATTGCAGCTATCCAAATTAAGCAAACAAATTGCAGAGATATCGAAACGGAAAACAGAACAGGATGTTTTGCTTCAGGTGACCAACTCCTATCACTCCATTTTGGTGTCGGAGCGAACCATGCAACTGCTCAAACAGAACAAAGAAAACCTGCTGGATGTACAGAAACGGACTCAGGCTACCGTCAATGCCGGAGCCGCCACGCAAACTGATGCCGATCAGATCAGTGTTCAGATATCGTCGGTCGACAACATGATTAAGTCGAACGAACGCCAGACAGAACTTGCCTACAACATGCTGCGAATTCAGTTGGGTGTGGGCGCCAACACGGCAATCGAGCTGAAAGACAGCATTGGTACATTGATGAACGAAGAGAAAAATTTCAGGCTATTGGGTGAACAGTTCGACATGAATAAGAACCCGTCGCTACAACTTACCGAGCAGCAATTGCAGGTTGCCAAAAAGCAGGTAACGCTGGAAAAGGCAAGCTGGCTTCCCTCCATCACAGGGTATTACAGCTACACCTACAAATACATCAAACCGCAATTCGACCTCAACCCGAGTAGTGTTGCCGGACTACAGGCAAGCTGGCCGATCTTTTCGAGCGGAGGAACAAGTTCCAAGATCAAACAGGCAAAGTTTAAGGTGCAGGAGAATGAAAACAACCTTGCCGCGCTGAAAGATCAGTTGATGGTTCAGGAAAAACAGGCTCGTTTCAACCTGAGCAACGCCCTCGAAAAGCTCGATACACAAACTAAGAGTATGGAGGTGTCCAACCGGGTTTTTGCCGATATTTCGCGCAAACATGACCATGGAATGGCCACCAGTCTCGATGTAACGACCGCATCGAACAATCTGATACAGGTTCAGTCGAACTACGTCAACGCTTTGTATGAGGTGTTGAATGCCAAGACGGAGCTGGAACAGTTACTCAATAAATTTTGAAAAATAACAATCAAATACAATTCAAATGAACACTCATTTACTACGCTCATTTTCCAACCGGAGTATTTTCTCCGCTGCCATTGTTGCCGCACTTGCGCTGACAACAGTCGGATGTTCGAAAGGGAAAACCGATAACGCAGCAAAACAACCCGAACTAGTTCGGGTAGAATCGCTTCACAAGCAGATAATCACGCGCGATATGGAGTATTCGGCATCGTTGGTTGCCAACGAAGAGGTGAATATTGCTCCCGCGTCGCCGGGAAAAATCGACCGTATCTTCGTCAACGTGGGCTCACGCGTAAAACAGGGGCAACTGCTGGTGCAGATGGATCCCACGCAACTCAATACGACCCGTATTCAGTTTGCCAACCTGAAGACCGATATGCAACGCCTCGAAGCACTGCGTCAGGCGGGTACCGTTACGCAGCAAACATACGACCAGACCAAGGTTCAGTACGATCTGACCAAGGAGAACATCGTTTTTCTGGAGAAGAATGTCAACCTGAGAGCCCCTTTCAGCGGAATTATTTCGGTGAAGAATTTTGAAAACGGAGAGCTCTATTCCGGATCACCCAGTGCAGCCACCGGCAAGGCAGCCATCGTCACACTGGTGCAGATCAATCCGCTGAAGGCAAATCTGTTTGTCCCCGAGAGCTTCCTGCCGCAGCTGAAACAAGGGTCCAAGGTGAGTGTGAAGAGCGACACCTACCCGAATACAGACTTCAGCGCCCAGATTGCCCGCATCTACCCCACTGTGGATGCCTCAACCCGTTCGGTGCAGATAGAACTTAAGGTGAATAATGCCGGCGAAAAACTGAAACCGGGAATGTTTTGCCGCACCACCATCGACTTTGGCAAAGTAGCGGCGCTCGTTGTTCCTTCGCAGGCCATATTGCGTATGCAGGGTACCAACGAACGATATGTTTTCATCGAAAGCCAGGGCAAAGCAAAACGTGTGGTCGTGACTCCGGGTAAACGTTTCGACGATCAGATGGAGATTATCTCCGATCAGCTGCACGAAGGCGACAACCTGATTGTCACAGGACAAAACCGGCTTATCGACGGAGTTGCCGTGAAGGTGACGAAATAAATTACAGACTCGTTGTAAAAACCGATTATTGAACAAACATGAGTATATATAAATCAGCAGTAAACAACCCGATAAAAACGACATTAGTTTTCGTTGCCATCCTGATTTTCGGGTTGTATTCGCTCTCGAGGCTCCCTATCGACTTCTACCCGAAGATGGATTTACCGATGATTTCGGTGGTAACCACCTATTCGGGTGCCAACGCGGCCGATGTGGAAACCAATGTGACCAAACCCCTCGAAGATGCGTTGAACAGTATTCAGGGACTGAAAGAACTGACTTCGACATCGCAGGACAACAGTTCGATTATTACCCTGCAATTCGAGTGGGGAGTGAATTTAGACGAATCGATGAACGATATTCGTGGCGCTATCGACATGGCTTTAAGCCGTTTGCCCGATGGCGTAGAGCGTCCTTCGGTGGTTAAATTCAGCACCAGCAGTATGCCTATCCTGATGTACTCCGTCACGGCCAAAGAGAGTTATCCCGGATTGTCGAAACTCATCACGGAGAAGATTATCAATCCGTTAAACCGTGTGGATGGAATCGGATCGGCATCTATGACCGGCGATCCGAAACGAAAAATTTATATCGACATCGACCCGAACCGGTTGGATGCCTATCATCTTTCGCTCGAACAGATCGGCAGTGCCATTCAGGCGGAAAACCTGAATATGCCTTCGGGTAATATCAAGATGGGGGCAACCGACTACCAATTGCGTGTGGAAGGAGAGTTCAAAGAGAGCGAGCAGGTCAAGAATATTGTGGTCGGGACTTCGGCCGGTACGCCTGTATTCCTGCGCGACGTGGCTCAGGTGCGCGATACGCTGAAAGATGTAACGCTGGATCAGAAGACCAACGGACAAAACAGTATTCAGCTCTATGTAATGAAACGTTCGGGAGCCAATACCGTTTCGGTGGGTCGCGACGTGAAGAAGATGCTCGAAGAGATCAAACCGACGCTTCCTCCCGACGTGCAGATTCACGAAGTATTCGATTCGTCGACCTTTATCAAGGGGTCGGTATCCAACCTGTCCGATACGCTGTTGTTTGCATTGTTGTTTGTAGCAACGGTGGTGTTCTTCTTCCTCGGACGCTGGCGTGCCACAATCATCATTTTGCTGACGATACCTATCTCGTTAGTCTCGGCGTTGATCTATCTGGCTGTGACCGACAATTCACTCAACATTATTTCGCTGGCATCCATGTCGATGGCTATCGGTATGGTGGTGGACGATGCCATTGTGGTGCTCGAAAATATTACCAAGCACATCGAGCGGGGAAGCAGTCCGCGCGAAGCGGCCATTTATGCAACCAACGAAGTGTGGCTGGCCGTTATTATGGCAACGTTGGTAGTTGTCGCTGTGTTTATGCCGCTCACCTTTGTGTCGGGAATCACCGGTGTGATCTTCAACCAGCTCGGATGGATCGTCTCCATCACGGTTGTGGTGTCGACGGTAGCGGCGGTAACCATCACTCCGATGCTTGCAGCACGCTTTATGAAAGTACGCGAAAAGAAAGAAAATCCGAAAAAATACAGCTACGATGCCACCATCGGGAAGTGGCTCGACAATCTGGATATCTGGTACGAAAAGGTGTTGCACTGGGCTTTGGAGCATAAACTGAGAGTGATACTTGTTTCGGCGGGCATCTTCATCGGATCGCTTTGCCTCACTCCCTGGGTGGCCACCGACTTTATGTCGCAAAACGACGAGAGCCGTTTGACCATCAAGGCGGAACTGGCACCGGGAACCCGCATGGAGATAAGCTCCGAGACTGCCCGGAAAATCGAAAAGGTGCTTCAGCAGAAGGTACCGGAGATAGAACTGATCAGTACCTCCTGCGGTGCCGATGACCAGGGGGGTATGTCATCCATCTTCTTAGGATCGGCCTCGAGCAATACGATCAACATGACCCTGCGATTGAAAGAGATAGGACAACGCAAACGATCGGATGTGCAAATCTCGGAGGCAATTCGTCCCGAGCTGGCCAAATTTCCCGAGATTGTCAACTATCAGATTACCCGAAGCGATCTGGCAACCGGTAGTTCTACCTTCGACATCGAGGTGTACGGCTACGATTTTGCCTCTACCAACATATTGGCGCAGCAGATTAAAAAGAGCGTAACCGGACTCAAGGGGGTACGCGACGTGCAGATCACCCGTAAAGACGACCGTCCGGAACTGGAAGTGACCCTGGATCGCGAGAAGCTGGCGCTCAACGGACTGAACAGCGCCACGGTATCGAATGCCATTCACAACCGCATTAACGGAATGACGGCAAGTAAATTCCGCGAAGACGGCGATGAATTCGATATTATCGTTCGCTTGCAGGAGCAGTACCGTAACTCGGTGAATATGCTCGAAGAGGTCTCCGTTCCCACCCCGTCGGGCAAGTTCGTAAAGCTGAAAGAGATAGGAGCCGTGAAAGAGTACTGGTCGCCGCCCAACATCGAGCATAAACGGAAACAGCGTATCGTAACCGTTTCAATCACACCGGTGGATGTGTCGCTTACCGATCTGGCTGCCGACGTGAAGGGGCAACTCGCCAAGATGAACATTCCGTCCGACGTGCAGATTGTGTTAGCCGGTATTTACAAGGATCAGCAAGAGTCGTACCAGAATCTGGCATTGCTGGCCATTCTTGTGTTGCTACTGGTATTTATTGTGATGGCTTCACAATTCGAGTCATTCTCCAAGCCGTTTGCCATTATGTTCTCTATTCCGTTTGCATTCACGGGGGTTATTCTGGCATTGCTGCTTACCGGCACCACACTAAGTGTCGTTGCCCTGTTGGGAGCCGTGTTACTAATCGGTATCGTAGTGAAAAACGGTATCGTACTTATCGACTTTATCAACCTGCTGCGCGACCGCGGAATGCCGCTGAACGAAGCGATTGCGGTAGGCGGACGCTCCAGATTGCGACCGGTATTGATGACCGCTTCGGCCACCTTCCTCGGCATGGTGCCGATGGCATTGAGTGTGGGCGATGGTGCCGAAACATGGACTCCGATGGGTATTACCGTAATCGGAGGGCTGATCTTCTCTACCGTTATCACCATGATTATCGTACCGGTGATGTATGCGCTCTTCTCCCGCCGTGGCGAACGCGACAAAGAGGGTCTCGTGCGGAAACAGTTCCATTTTATGGACGAAAATAACCAACAATAAAATGATTTGGGGATGTGGCGATTAATTTCCACATCCCCCAAATCCTCAAATTCTCAAATAAAAATGAAAGCAATATTTATCTCATTCAATCAGGCCAATACCGAGCGCATCGCATTTATGCTTGACAAACTGGGCATACGCGGTTTCACCTGGTGGGACAATGTACAAGGCCGGGGTTCCGTCGACGGAGAACCACGGAAGGGAACCCACACATGGCCCGAAATGAACTCTGCGATATTGACCATTGTGCCCGAAGAGCAGGTACAGCCGCTTCTGAAAGCCATTAAGAAGATCGATGACGTGAACCATGAAATCGGCATCCGGGCTTTTGTATGGAACATAGAGACTGTCTATTGATTCGTATATGTGAGCAAGAATATTAATCCTTAATCTTACCATTTATGTTTAACTTCCGAAGAACGCTAACACTTCTGGTGGCGGTAGCCGCCGCCGGAATTTCATTGTCGGCTCAGGTCTTTCAGAATTCGCAACTCACCGTTACTCAACTGAAAGATCATGTCTGGGTGGGCGAAACATCCGACAATTGTACAATGTACATCATCGAAGGGAGCAAGAAAGCGCTGCTGATCGACACCGGAACAAGATGCGACTCGTTAGACAAGATTGTCCGGAAAATCACCTCGAAACCGCTGGAGGTGGTACTCACTCACGGGCACTTAGACCATGCAGGAAACATCGTCTATTTTAGTTCGGTGTTTATGCACAAAGCCGACTTTTTCATGGTGCAGGGCTACCAAGGCAAGGTCAATTTTGTGGACGAAGGATATGTGTTCGATCTGGGCGACCGAAAGATTGAGGTGTGCCATATGCCGGCTCACACTCCGGGCTCCATTATTCTGCTCGACCGTGCCAACGGCGATTGTTATTCGGGCGATGCTTTCGGATCGAATCAGGTATGGCTGCAGCTCCAACCGCTGTCGCCCATAACCGACTACATCAAAGCGTGTAAACGGATGCTCGCCCTCATCGACAACGGCATTCCACGCATCTATTGCGGACACTATGTATATCTGAAAAAACCGTTCGGCAAAGAGTATATGACCAAGATGCTGACACTGGCCGAAGAGCTGAAAAACGGAACGGCAAAAGATGTTAAGCCCTTCCGTTCGGAAGCGCCTCTTGCCGGATACCACGGCCCGCTGATTGGCAGCAAAGAGGATATTGCTATTGTGTACGATCCATCGATTCTGAAGTAAAGTCAGAATTTGTATAGGACATCTCCTCCTAACCTCCTCTCCCAAGGCGAGGAGGAATACGACAGTAGCACTATGATCTAAAGCGCATTAATACAGACTCCAACACGATGTCTTTGATCCCGACATTACATCGTCGGTGGTCGTCGTGAGGTGAGATCATATGCTGAAATTAAACACACAAAGGCACCGGTTGTAATTCCGGTGCCTTTGCACTATCGTACAGTTTCGCTTTCGGGATCATCTATCCGTCGATGCGAAATATCGATCCATTATTCGATCGAAATCTGTCTGACGGGTTTCGGTTTCGCCTCCTCTTTTTTAGGGATAGAAATCGTCAGAATCCCCTTTTCATATTTTGCTCCGATCTTTTCGGTATCGACACTGCCGGGCAGTGTAAACGAACGGCTGAACGACTCGTAGCAAAACTCCTGTTTGGTGTAGCGACCCTTTTTATCCTCTTTTTTCGATTCGCACTGTTTCTCCGACGAAATAGTCAGATATCCGTTATTAACTTCCACTTTGAAATCGTCTTTTTCCATCCCAGGAGCTGCCATTTCGACTTCGAAATTATCGACAGTCTCTTTAATGTTCACGGACGGCAAGGTAGTATTCGTATCCGAATAGTGACGATTGCTCCAATCATACCAATTAGGGTTCAAAAAATCATCGAAAAGGTTCGACCATGCAGGAACCAAATCATTTCTTTTAATGAGTGACATAATTACCTCCATTTTTATTTGTTGAACAATCAAGTTAAGAACATTGTTTTCACTCCTGAATATTCAAACTCCGTGCCAGAAATATCCGGCTGAATTATGTCGCATTTATCTCGCTAATAATCAACTAACATCATTTCCCACCGCAAAAAACAGATGACAGAATGACAGCGGATTTTGTCGTAAAAAAGACAATTTTACACACTTCGGGGCTTCAGCCCAATAACCCTTCGGCTAAAGCCGGAGTTTGATTTGTGTGCCGCTATCCGTCGGTTGAAACCGACGGCAATGAAAGAATCGCTATCCGTCGGTTGAAACCGACGGCAATGAAAGAATCGGAGGCTTATCCCTATTTGGAGCAAGATTGAGCGAAGCGGCATCTTGTGCCCATTCCGGCTGCTGCACGAGTCTTCTCGTGTGGCCATACCTTGACCTGCTTTGTTTTGCCGCGCGGCTGTTACTGTTTCTTTTTACTCCACTGTATGATTTGACCACACGATACGCTTCGCTAATGTCGAGTAGGAACAAGGAGTTTCACCCCATTCCTCTCACAGAACCGTACGTGAT
>CAZFTY010000022.1:0-12139 GCA_964521835.1 uncultured Microbacter sp. | reverse complement strand
CCCCATGGCAACCGAAATGCCGGGAGCCAGCAGATACTCGCCCCAAGCCTCATATACGCCGAAAGTACTCGTGCTTAACGCCGTGGGAGCCGTTTGACCAAACACATGCGTATCCTGCAACACCAGTTTGGCTTTCATCACATTGGAAGTATAAGCCATGTTCAATCTCGATCGCATCACCGTAACCAATGCGGTGCCCAGCGAATCGTACAGAGGAGTCACTGCACCGCTGCGGACTTCGGTTCGCGTACGAAGCTCACCTCCGATAGTTACTGCCTGTGCAGCGGCCTTTTCGACGGCAACAACGGCAATACCTATCAGCAACAAACTAACAAACAACCTTTTATTCATAACAAAACTATTTGAAATTAATAATTAGCAACATTCAAACCTCACCGATATACACATCAAAGAATAACGTTTTTCAAAAAAAAGCCCGAAGGCTTAGAGAAAACAAAACAGCATAGCCTCCCCGGTTTTCTGAATATATTCGTTGTGAAGAGCCTGCAATTTTTCGTACCGATCGATCAGATTGGCTCCGAACGGAGTCAGATCGGCGCCTCCACCGTTTATTCCACCACGTTTGCGGGTTACTACCGGCAATGGAGAAAGACGGTTCATCTGCTCCACAAACGACCAGGCCTGCTGGTACGACATCCGTATCTCCTTTGAAGCAGCAAGAATGGAACCTGTCGATTTGATTTTCCGCAGCAGTTCAATCCTGCGGAGAGTCAAAAAACATTCTCCGTTTTTCTGAATTTCGAGTTCTGCCTTGATACTAAAAGGATGCTTCATGCCGTTTTATTTCTTGTTATTCACAAAAACAAATAACGTGCCACGAATCGTTTTGCACTACATACCAACACATTACAATTTACAACAAATTCAGACACCTACCTTTGTGTACACAAAAACGACTTTATTCTACAAAAATGTAGCCCGATACAGCATTAAAACGACAACAAAATCTGACTTGCGCAGGGATGAAAAAAGTGTACCTTTGCCAGAGAATTAACCTGACGAAAATGACTAAAATCGGTTTTTTATCGGATACCCACGGATACCTCGACCCCCGTGTTTTCGAGCACTTCGAATCGTGCGACGAGATATGGCATGGCGGCGATATAGGCACAATAGAGATCGTTGACCGGCTGAAGGAATTCAAACCGTTGAAAGCAGTACACGGCAACATAGACGGTTACGACATCAGGCTCTGTTGTCCTACCGTTTTACGCTTCACCTGCGAAAAAATCAACGTTCTACTGACACATATCGGTGGCTATCCGAACCACTTCAGTCTGGAAGCAAAAGCGTTGCTCAAGCAGGAAGTCCCCGATCTGTTTGCCTGCGGTCATTCGCACATCCTGAAGGTACAATACGACCATCACTTGCGGATGTTATGCGTCAATCCCGGAGCAGCAGGGCGTTACGGGTTTCATACGGTACAAACGCTGTTGCGGTTTTCTATTGACGAACGTAACATCAACGATATGGAAGTAATAGAGTTAGCCCGACCCACATTACAGAAAATTTAAATCGCAAGAAATCCGGGCTCTTTTTTGACAATCGACCATTTTCAACTACCTTTGCACTATCAAATCGAAAGACAATCACCGGCTCGTATGCCATTCAGGCATCTGATCCGATAACACTAACAAATACTGCTGTTTATGACTCAATCTGATATTTCTTTGCATAAAAGACTGACCATCGCACTGGTGGCACACGACCGTCGCAAAGTCGACATGGTGGAATGGGCAACCTACAATGCCGAAATGTTGTCGAAACATAAGATTATTTGTACCGGTACTACCGGAGGCCTCATCAAGGAGGCATTCGACAAAAAAGGAATTGATGCCGACATCACCTGCGTAAACTCAGGCCCGATGGGTGGCGATGCCGAAATTGCAGCATTGGTCGCTCAAAAGAAAATCAATCTGGCCGTCTTCCTTATCGACGACCTCAACGCCCAACCGCACGAAGCCGACATTCAGATGTTGCTTCGCCAGTGTCGCATTCACAACGTGCCTATCGCCTGCAACCGCTATAGCGCCGACTTAATGATTACCAGCTCTTTGTGGGACAACGAAGAATATCAGCCCAAAGAGCCCAAGTATGTCTATTTCCACCGTGACGAGCAACAATAACAAAAAAAATCATTTCTCTAAACACTAATAAATTTCCGTTTTTCCACGAATAAGAGAAACGGTACCTGTAGAACTATGCAATTAAATCTCGCAATTCTTCCGGGTGATGGAATCGGACCCGAAATCGTAGAAGTAGCATTGAACGTTACCAAAGCCGTAGCTAAAAAATTCGGACATACTCTCTCCTATGAATATGCTTTGGTAGGAGCCTGCGCTATCGACAAGACTGGCTCTCCTTATCCCGACGAAACCCATGCTTTGTGCATGAAATCGGATGCCGTTCTCTTTGGAGCTATCGGCGATCCTAAATATGATAATAATCCTTCGGCAAAGGTGCGTCCCGAACAGGGTCTGCTCAAAATGCGCAAGGATTTGGGTCTTTTTGCCAACATCCGTCCGGTATCGACCTTTGCATCACTGCTTCACAAATCGCCGTTACGTGCCGATTTGGTCGATGGCGCTGACTTTATGTGCATCCGGGAACTGACCGGTGGCATGTACTTCGGTCGTCCGCAGGGCAGAAGCGAAGATGGCAACACCGCCTACGATACGTGTATTTATACCCGCGAAGAGGTAGAACGCATTTTGCATCTTGCATTCAAGTTTGCCGGCCAACGCCGCAAGAAAGTAACGGTCGTAGACAAAGCCAACGTCATTGCCACATCGCGTTTGTGGAGACAGATTGCTCAGGAAATTGCTCCGCAGTATCCCGACATCGAAACCGAATATATGTTTGTGGATAACGCCGCCATGCGTATTATCCAATGGCCGAAGAGTTTCGATGTGTTGGTAACCGAAAATCTTTTCGGAGACATCCTTACCGACGAAGCTTCTGTTATCACAGGTTCGCTCGGCATGTTACCATCAGCATCTATCGGCATTCACACCTCGGTGTTTGAACCGATCCACGGATCGTATCCGCAGGCTGCCGGCAAAAACATAGCCAACCCGTTGGCAACCGTTCTCTCTGCCGCTTTGATGTTCGAATATGCTTTCAACCTGAAGGCAGAAGGCACTCTGATTCGCGAAGCCGTCAACGCATCGCTCGAAGCTGACTTTGTAACCGAAGACATCTGTGCGGGGGGGAGCGCGCGCAGTACTACCGAAGTTGGCGAATGGTTGCTTCGGTATATCCAAGGATAATCCGATTGCAAAACAGAATAAAATGCTTTTTAGGGCACGGTTTGAACGGCATACAATCTTTTCAGACCGTCCCTGTTCATCTTCTGATTGTTGGAACTTATTTGTGGTTTTGTTGCAGTATCGAGGCGGGTGCACAAAACATCGAAGTACTCGATACCATCAAACCGCTGCATATCAGTCCCGATCTCAAGAAGATGATTCGTTTTTCCGGGTATGTGCAACCCCGAAATTCGAAATTGTCGGTCAGCGACAGCATTAAATTTGAAGGAATCCACACGGTGAAACAACTCACCATCGACCAATTCCTAAAGATGACGCAAGCCGAAGAAGACCGGCACAATCAACTGATGGAAGCCATCTACAAACCGCTTCGTGAAGAGCAGCAACGCATCATCGAAAGCGGTGTAGGAAAAGGCACGTTTCATTATAATGCAAAACTCGGCTATCAGGATCCGATGAAAATGCCGACCGAGCTTTTGAATGAAAATACGCATACGGAAGATAAGTTCGGATCATGGAAAGAAAAAGAGACCGAAATGCTTAAAAAACACGAGCGGCCGGATAAAATAGCACCTAAATAGTTATCATACACAACCAAAAAGCCATATACCATAAAAATCGACACCTCTCTCATTACAATCACATTTGTAATGTCACCAACATGATTGAAAAATTTCTAACCAAAACCAAATTCGAATCACTGGATGATTTCAGACAAAATTTTCAGATAGTCGTACCCGAAAATTTCAATTTTGCCTACGATGTTGTTGACGAGTGGGCACGTGTTGCACCAGACAAAAGAGCACTCTGCTGGACAAACGATCATGGGCGGCACATCGACTTTACCTTTTCCGAAATAAAACAATACAGCGACGCTACCGCCTCCTATTTTCAACAGCTTGGCATCGGCAAGGGCGATATGGTGATGTTGATCCTGAAACGTCGTTACGAATTCTGGTTTTCGATACTGGCACTACACAAACTGGGTGCCGTCTGTATTCCGGCAACCCACCTGCTGACCTCCAAAGACATCGTATATCGCTGTAATGCAGCAAGTATAAAAATGATTGTGGCCGTGGGCGAAGAGGAAGTTGCCAAACATGTAAACGGCGCGTTGAAAGACTCCCCAACCGTTAAGCAGGTAGTTTCGGTAGGCCCGGACTACCCCGAAGGATGGAACGATTTTCACGAAGGTATCCGTCACGCAGCTCCGTTTGTAAAGCCTGCCGAAACAAATACAAACGATGACATTTCTCTTCTCTATTTCACATCGGGAACCACAGGAAACCCCAAAATGGTGATTCATGACTTCACCTATCCGCTGGGACATATTGTTACTGCTTCTTACTGGCACAATATTCATGAAAACAGCCTTCACCTGACGGTAGCCGATACGGGTTGGGGAAAAGCCGTTTGGGGAAAACTCTACGGACAATGGATAGCCGGAGCCGCCATTTTCGTATACGATCATGAAAAATTCACTCCGGCCGATGTATTGCACATGATCGAGAAATACAAGGTAACTTCATTTTGCGCGCCGCCCACGGTATTCCGCTTCCTCATCCGCGAAGATTTGAAAAGCTACGATCTGTCGGCACTGAAATATTGTACCATTGCGGGCGAACCCCTCAACCCTGCGGTGTATGAAGCTTTCTACAAAATAACAGGCATCAAGCTGATGGAAGGTTTCGGACAAACAGAAACCACGCTGACCATTGCCACCTTCCCCTGGATGGAACCGAAACCGGGATCGATGGGAGTACCCAATCCGGCCTACGATATGGATCTGATTACCGCCGACGGACGCTCGGCCGAAGACGGTGAACAGGGCGAAATCATCCTTCGCACCGACCGTTTCAAACCGGTAGGTCTTTTCATGGGCTACTACCGCGACGAAGCATTGACCAAAAGTGTTTACAACAACAATATTTACCACACCGGCGACGTAGCATGGCGCGACGAAGATGGCTACTACTGGTTTGTAGGGCGTACCGACGACGTAATCAAGAGTTCGGGCTATCGCATCGGACCATTCGAGGTAGAAAGTGCCCTGATGACCCACCCCGCCGTAGTGGAATGTGCCATCACCGGCGTCCCCGACGAGGTGCGCGGACAGGTGGTGAAAGCCACCATCGTGTTGTCGAAAGAATATAAGGACAAGGCAGGAGAAGATCTTATCAAAGAGATTCAAGACCACGTTAAACGGGTGACGGCTCCTTACAAATATCCGCGTGTTGTGGAATTTGTAGATGAATTGCCCAAAACCATCAGCGGAAAAATTCGCCGAGTGGAAATTCGGGGAAAAGATACCAGCGGAGAATAACCAGGCCTACTATACAATAAGAAAAGCACCTCAAAAGGGTGCTTTCTTCGTCATAAACTCTTTTTCGTAAATTGCGGAAGAGATGGAATGCCATCCAAATGAATTATCTTTGCAGAAAACAAACCCCAATCACTATGACCGAAGTTATCGCCCATATCGACATCTCCACCCCCACCGGCCGCCGCATAGTAAACGAACTGAGGAAACATACAAAAACGGTACGGATGGAATATCCTGATGCCGATACTATGAAAAGCAGTAAAACATACACTTTGGAAGAATCTTTCGCGGAGTGCTGTGAAATCCTTAATAAAAATTATGGAGTTGATGTTCGGAAATTATGAAGCAATACGATATTGCCATCTCCGAAGAGGCACAGGATGATCTACGAAATCTATCCGAAGCAATAAGCCTCGAATACAAGGCTCCGGCAACTGCTATCCACTATCTACGTGGGCTTTATGCCGAGATGCAAAAATTATCGACTTATGCCGAATCTTTTCCTCTCCATTCCCATCCCTCTCTGCTGAAATACGGGCATTATGTCCGACGCGTCAATTACAAGCGAATGGCTATTTTCTACACTGTTCACGGCTCAACCGTCTACATCCACAGGGTTTTGGCAGCATCGCTTATTAACGAGTTATAGTTTTGACTTCGTTTATTGTTTCTCCGTCAGATATTTCCAATAACGTTTTGGCAGCAATTGCCGGTGCAGTTTCGGATTAATCCGCTCTTTGATAGTCATCGATTTGAAGTAGGTTTTCCACAACTGCTGAAAAAGTTTTTCATCTTCCGCCATCAACGCTTCATCGAGTTTGCCCTCGGGAAATAGCGACGAGGTTTCGAGCGTCATCTCGGTGACTGTTTTCAGGTCGTAATAAAATCCGTAATCGCGTTTCGTGTCGTAGAGTATCCATTTCTGGTCGGCAAAACGGTCTTTAAAATGGTCGATCACCAGTGGCAGGCAGTTGTGGTCGGGCGAGATGGGTGCAAAGAAGATGTCGTCGGCAGCTTTCTGAAACCGTACAAACTGAATCATCCGCATCCGCTCCTTACTCACCTTCATGGCCAGTTTATGCACCTTCAACACCACCTCGTCGGCAAAGTTCGTTTCAATCGATCGTTTGCTATCCACCGTTTTGCGGATATATTGAAACAGTAATTCGTCGCTACCCTCCTCTTCCGACAGCCACACGTAGGTGAGCATATTGCAGGCACCGGGCGACAGCTTTTTCTCCAGCGACTTCCACACCCGCGCGGCTTTATCCGGTTGCGTAATAACGGTAAAGCTTTCGTCGGCAAACATCGGTTCGATGTCATCCGCTCCCAGCAGCTTCTCCGGAAAAGTTTTACGGAAATAGCCATCGAACACTGCCGTCAACAGGCCTTCAAACGTTTTATCGTAACGAAAAATAATCATTGGACAACACGACCCCTCCCTAACCCCTCTCCAAAGGCGAGGGGCACTGGAATGTAAAAGTCGGATTATATTATGTGCATACTATTTAGAAGAGGCTTTTAGTCAAAAATCAACGACAACTGCCGCTGATCGATCAGTTTGGATTTGGGAAGTTTCTTTTCGGTCAACACCTTTCGCACATATTCGGGCGAAGCCTCGTGAACGGTGTGCACCGGCAATTCGTTGCAGGTGATAAAATATTGCGCTTTCTTCATCACCACCCCCATCTTTTTCAACGCCGATCCGGTAATTTTTCCATACCGCCGCGACATCACAATCAGCTTGGCCGACTTCACGCCAATACCCGGAATCCGTAATATCAACGAATAATCGGCTTTATTGACATCCACCGGAAACACCTCGGGGTGACGCAACGCCCACGAAAGTTTCGGATCGATCTCCAGATCGAGATCAGGGTAACGGTCGTCCACGATTTCATCCACCTTAAATTCATAAAAACGCATCAGCCAGTCTGCCTGATAGAGGCGATTTTCGCGCACCAAAGGAGGTTGTTTCAGTGCCGGCAAGCGGTTATCATAACTGTTGACCGGAATAAATCCCGAATAGTAAACCCGCTTCATGCTCGGCCGCTGATAGAGCGCTGCCGAGGTTTGCAGAATCAGCTTATCGCTTTCGTTAGTTGCACCCACAATCATCTGCGTACTCTGCCCTGCCGGTGCGAAACGGGGTGCCGAACGAAACTTTCGCCGTTCTTCCTTGCTTTCCAACACGCCCTGCTGAATAAACGACATTGGTTTGTAAACGCTCGCGTGATCTTTCTCTGGAGCCAGCAGTTTCAGATTTTGTTCGGTCGGAATTTCAACATTCACACTGAGACGATCGGCATAGAGTCCGGCTTCGTGCACCAACTGTTCGCTGGCACCGGGAATGCTCTTCATGTGGATATAACCGTTGAACCGGTGTACCGTCCGCAAATCTTTAATGGCCCGCACCAGCCGCTCCATGGTGTAGTCGGGATTGCGCACTACCCCCGAACTGAGAAACAACCCTTCTATGTAATTGCGACGGTAAAATTCAATAGTGAGCTCCACCAACTCCGACACGCTGAAGGTAGCACGGGGGAGGTCGTTACTCCGCCGGTTGATGCAGTAGGCACAGTCGTAGATGCAATAGTTGGTTAACATTATCTTGAGCAACGACACGCATCGACCGTCTTCGGTGAACGAATGGCAAATACCCCACCCCTCCGCGTTTCCTATTCCGCCGGGAATATTCTTACGCGTAGTTCCGCTGGAGGCACACGATACATCGTACTTTGCCGATTCTGCCAGCACTTTCAGTTTTTCGAGTATTGCTTCATTCATCACATACAAAGTAAGCCATTTTGAAGGAAACATCAGGCGTCTGATTTCTTAAAAAAAGGGTGTTGTTGAAAAGTTGTTGCCCTACGTTCTAACTCCGATCGAAATAAAAAAAATGAGGATCTGATATGACACCTACTCGAGTTTTATACCGTCTGAATTGAATTGAATTGAAAATCAGCGTAGCTAAAATAGACATCGTCAAAGACATGATTTTTAGCACAGTCCGACCTTTCAGGTCGTGTAGGTACACGTTTTGCTCACGCGCAGGTCACAGGCCTGCGGTTATGAAAATAGGACTTTTCAAGCCATTAAACGACATACCAGATATTCAAAACAAATGAGGATGCCGGCTTTACGACATCCTCATTTGTTATATCTTCCCTTGACTCAAGAATCAAAAGCCAAAGCTCTCCACCTTCTCCTCTTTAGCCTTTCCCTTGGGAATCGATTTTGCTATCTTCTGGTTGATGTTGGCATGAACCACAATCGCTTTCGGCTTAGCCGGACAAATATATTCGCAACCACCGCAACCGATACAAATTTCCGGCTCCACGCGCGGAATCCGCAAGCCATCTACAAAATCAACCATACTCACAGCTTGTGTCGGACAATGTTCCGAGCAGGCTCCGCAATCGGTATGCTCCTTGTAAACCACGCAATTGGTCTGCGTAAAATGCGCAATACCCACCTGTGTCACATGCTTTTGTTCACGGGTAAGCGGCACAAGCGCTCCCGAGGGGCATACGTTGGAACAGTTGGTACAATTGGGTTGGCAAAATCCTTTATCGAATGCCATTTTAGGCTGCATCATTCCCATTAATCCGTAATCGAACGCCGTAGGATGCAGTACCTGTGTAGGACATTCCGACACGCACAGATGACAAGCCGTGCATTTTGTATTAAAATTCTCACGCGTTCCGGCACCCGGAGGCATAATCGGTTCGGCCTTCTTTACCCCGAGTTTGTTTTGAGCAATGGCGACAGGGGCTGTTGCAACGGCAGTCGCTCCGGCAATCAAAAAGTTTCGCCGTGAACTGTTCTTCACACTTTCAACAACCGTGGGTTCTTCTTTTTTTGCCGGCAATTGAAATCGGTAGCTGATGGCATTCTGCGAGCAGGTCGAAAGGCAATTGAAACAATCGACGCAGCGAGAATGATCAATTTCACTCTTTTTCGAGTCGATACATTGTGATTTGCAAGAACGGGCACACACCCCGCAATGGTTACAAGCCGAGTGATCGACCACAACTTTAAATGGTGCAAAGCGAGAAAAGAGTCCGAGGTATGTTCCTACGGGACAAATTGTGTTGCAATATAAACGGCCTCGCAAAAGCGACATAACCGCAATCGCAATCAGAAAAAGAGACGCGATAGCTACCGGAACAAATGCAAAACCGAGAGAATTAATATGATGAAGAAAACTATTATCGGATGCCGTAGCCGGTACCATCAGGTTATTGAGCGGGATCAACGCCGGACGGACCAAATCGGTCATCATACGCCCCACGTTACTGTAGGGATCGAGCAGAATTACAAGAAATGAACTACCGATAACAAATGTTATGACAGTCAGTGCCAGAATGGAGTAGCGTAGCCAGTTATTCGGTTTGGTATATTTGAAATAGCGTTTCGCATGGTTTTTCTTCACACCTCTCGTGGTCAGCCGGTTAAACACATCCTGCAACACTCCGGCCGGACAGATAACAGAACAATACAAACGTCCGAAAAGCAGTGTCAGCAAGACAACAAAAACCGCAGCGCCCCAAAATCCACCCAGCAGTGCAGGCACTAATTGAAGATGCACCAATTTTGCTACATTATGTGGCAAAAGATGAAAAAAATCGACAAACAACAGAAAAACAGGCACCGTCAATACGATAGCCAGCACAACGCGAATCCATTTCAACCACTTCATAAGTTTTATACTATTTTTTAAGGATGGAGATACCATGCAAAGTTAGTAAATTAGCGCAAAGAGGAAACTCTTTTTTCAATTAACAGGGGCACTTTATAAGGCAACAAAAAAGCCGTTTCACTCCAAATTTGGATTGAAACGGCCTTACAAGGTTTAAATATGAAAGTGACGAACTTATTTCTTCTTGTTTTCCAAGTGCTTTTGGTAACGGTTCATAAACTTGTCCACACGACCTGCGGTATCTACCAGCTTTTGTTTACCAGTATAGAACGGGTGTGAAGAACTAGAGATTTCGAGCTTTACCAAAGGATAAGTTACCCCGTCAATTTCAACGGTTTCTTTCGTAGCAATAGTCGAACGAGTGATAAATGTCTCGCCATTCGACATATCTCTGAACGCTACGGGTCGATAGCTTTCCGGATGAATTCCTGCTTTCATTGTTGTTTTATAAAATTAATTTAGTTGACTTTTCAGCTTTGAGCCTGCAAAGATAGTTATTCATTTTGGAATAGAAAAATAATAGCCCGATTTAATTTCACGCCAATTCATTCTCGCCATGCATCAATACGGACAAGCCAATACGCTTTTCAGAGCAAAATACACAATCAGCTCATAATCAAAACACAAGTACAATATCACACAAGCAATTCTCATTCACTCATTCCGGACCAATCTTTAGGCACGTTAATATATTGAAATTATATTAACATATCTAAATTTAATAGCACTAAATAACTTTTATTCATATCTTTGCACTTACATGGTTTTTTATATCCAAAACTAGCTTTGGAGAAAAAAAACCATTTTTGGCTAAGTGTAAAATCACCGATTCTAAACGAGAAAAACTATCTTCCATGCAACGAGTATCATTTTTTTACCGTGCTATTTTCAAGCAACAAACCACAAAGCAGCGACGCATCATCGACTCTCTATATTACAGGTATATTATGATACTTGACTATTCAAAAACAAAAGCAACCAGACTTTTCCATCTAACTGCAATTGACTATGCGAACGAATATTAAAATAAGATTTCTTATAGCCACATTTTTTTTGTCATTATCTCAATTGATGTGTGGACAAACGATCACTTTTTCATCGTCCAACCCGACAGTTGTTGCAGCTAATCTACCACAAGGATACACCAAGCAACCTATCTACAAAGCATCCTTTGTTTTATCGGGTGGAAATGGTGCAAATATATCTCAAATTACATTTGTTGCAAACGGAACTTTTTCTCCATCGGATATTTACTATGCATCATGGAGCGCGGGGTATCGCGTTTGGTTAAACACGACAGACGACCTATCAACAGCAACCCAAATAAGCACTTCTTATCCTGCCCAAAATCCAGGAACCTCAATTACAATGGCTATCAATACTCCATGGTGTACCGTCGGGCAAACATATTATATGTGGCTTACGGCCGATATAAGTCCAACTGCCAGCACCGGACATACATTAACTGTAGCCGCACTTTCTGGCAACAACTTTACTTTTACCCAAAGCCCCACCAACTACTCTATTACGGGAAATCTTTATGCAGGAGGCACCCAAACTCTTTCGTTTCTGAAACAATTTCGTTCTGTCGCTTCCGGAGACTGGAACACACTCTCAACCTGGCAGGAATCTGGAGACAAGGGTGCTACCTGGGTAGCCGCCACAACGACTCCATCAAGCAGCGACGATGCCATTACCATCCAAAATGGGAATACGGTAACCGTCTCTAACAATTTAACTATTGATCAAACGACAATAAACAGCGGAGGTCAAATAACCGTAAGCAGCGGAGCATCGTTAACCGTTGCAGATGGAACCGGGACG
>CAZFTY010000021.1:0-12678 GCA_964521835.1 uncultured Microbacter sp. | reverse complement strand
CGGAAAATTTCTTATCGGTTGTGCGGATGATCTTACATCGAATAACGAAGCCTATCAGGCAAGTATTAAGGCACAATACAACATTGTTACGCCGGAAAACTGCATGAAACCGGAACCGATTCATCCGTCGGAAAATACGTATAACTTCAAAACTACCGATGCCATGGTTGATTGGTGTCAGAAAAACGGGTTAAAAGTGTGGGGGCATACCTTAGGCTGGCATTCACAAACTCCGGCATGGTTTTTTCGGGCAGTAAACCCGAAAACCGAAGAGGCTCAACCGGCAAGAGGACCGCGAATGAGTTTTGATCCGAAAGCACCGCGCCTCTCGATGGATGAGATGTGGGCGCGCAGTATCAAAGGCGAAATGGCAAGTAAAAAAGTTGCGCTGGCTCGTTTGGAGAAACATATCAAAACCGTGGTAGGGCGATACAAAGGACGTATCATCGGTTGGGACGTGTTCAACGAATCCATTGCTGATGGCGGTGACGGAACGACGGAAAATCTTCGTACTTTCAGTTGGTATAAGGTAGTCGGACCGGAAGTGTTGACCAAAGCTTTTAAATGGGCGCATCAAGCCGACCCTAAAGCTAAATTATACTACAACGACTATAACATCGAACAGGGAGCAGTTCAAAACACTGGAAAACACGCAAGTTCCATGTTGTTGCTTAAACGCCTCATCAAAGAAGGAACTCCTATCACAGGTGTCGGAATTCAGGGACACTGGCATTTGGATACCAACCTTGCCGATGTTGAAAAAGCCATTGAAGACTACGCGTCGCTGGGACTGAAAGTCTCTATTACAGAACTTGACGTAACCGCAACGGGCGAGAACAGCGGCGCTTTTAGTGTGAATCAGGGCGCTAAAAAAATTCCGGCAGAGAACTATGTTAAACAGGCTGAAGTCTATAAAAAATTATTCGAAATATTCATGCGTCATTCCGACGTAATCGAACGTGTAACCTTCTGGGGATTAAGCGATACCCGTTCATGGCGTCGTGGACAGGATGCGCTTTTGTTTGATGGTCAGTTGAATCCGAAAGCAGCTTATAAAGCTGTTATTGAAGCAAGCGAAGGTAAGTAAGTCCGGCTTTTTTGTGAAGTCATCTCGATTTTTGTCGTAGCTCCGATGATTCGTCATAGAGCATAGGGTTAAATTATTTTGATGTATCAACAGGAGCCGTTCCTACGGAACTTTTCTATTAATTAATCGACGAAGTTTCTCGTCGACCCTACGGGCAAATTCCGCTAATGCGGAATTTGGGTTTAAGTCCCATCGGGACGATATGTTTATAGAAAGGGATGTTTCGTAGAGAATAAAGTGCCGTAGGTACGACATGTGAATTCTGATTATATTCAAACTTAAGTGCATAGTGAAAAGTAAAGACGACTTCATTAATAGTCACCATATATGAAACGAACATGTAGCTTCACAACACCCGGGGAATCCCGATAGCTATCGGGAAATAATTTCCAGCAATATGGAGTTAGCTTCGCTGATTTATCAATTCCATACATTCTTAGACGAAAAAATTAGTATAGTATGAAGTTAAAACACGCATTAATCATTAGTTTCTTCCCGTTTCTTTGTCAGGGACAGGTTGTAAAGAGTTTTAAACAGCTTTCCGACAAGGTCAATGTCACGCTGTCGGATGGAACGCTTACCATTGCTCCCCTGTCCGATAATGCGGTGCGCATCAAATTCTACAAGGTTACGGAAGGAAACCTGCCGGATCTCGTTTTTACTTCGGCTACGGCTACTCCGGCATTTCGGGTTGCCGATTCTCCTTCCAAACTTGAGGTCAAAACGGCAAAGATGACTGTTTCATTAGATAAGCAAACCGGGAAGTTATCGTATGCCGATAAGGCCGGTAAAGTATTTCTGACTGAAAAAGCGGGTGCACGGAAAATAACTGCTTCTACCATTCAGGGTGAATCCTGTTTTGCTGTTGAGCAGGGCTTCGTATCGCCTGCCGATGAGTCTATCTTTGGTTTGGGACAGTTTCAGGATGGGCAGTACAACCTGAAAAATGTTGCCCGCCGGTTGACGCAGGTGAATACGCAGATTGCAATCCCCTTTATCTATTCAAGCAAGGGATACGGTTTGCTGTGGCATCAGTACGGCCTCACCGATTTTAACCCGGCGGATAACGTCATCGCACTCGAAAAACAGCAACAGCACACCGATGGCAATAGCCAGATGGCTGAGGTTACCACCACCTCGGGTACGCAAAGAGTGTCGCAAAACCAATCGTTGTATCAGGGTAAACTGACCGTTCCGGCAGATGGCGAATATTCGCTGTTTCTCGATTTGGGCGATATGGGTAACCGCCATTTTGTGGTTATCGACGGCAAGCCCTGCATCGATCAGAGCAACATGTGGCTTCCTCCAACAGCCGGAACCTTGGTCAACCTGAAAGCCGGAGAGCATCAGGTGCAGGTGCTGTGCAAAGCGAACAATACCCCTGTGTTGTCGTGGAAACGGTGTGACGACCAGACTACCTTCCGGTCGCCTGTGGCTCAGGCCATCGATTACGTGGTGTTTTACGGCCCCTCTGCCGATAACGTGATTGCCACCTACCGCAACTTATCGGGCAATGCGCCGATGTTTCCCAAATGGGCGTATGGCTTTTGGCAATGCCGTGAGCGCTATACTTCCGGTAAGCATCTGGTGGAGACTGTGAAAGAGTTCCGCAAGCGGAACCTTCCGATGGACGCTATTGTGCAGGATTGGCAATATTGGGGCAACCGGGGGTGGGGTGTCCCGCAGTTTGACGAACAGAACTACCCGAACCCGGCCGGTTTTATCAAAGAACTGCACGATCTGAACGCCCATTTTAATATCTCCATCTGGTCGAATCCGGACAAAAATTCCGCGATTGGCAAAGCTTATGTAGAAAAGAACCGTTTTATTCCTGATAATAAGTGGCTGGATTATTTCAATCCCGAAACCCGCAAAGAGTATTGGAATACATTGAAAGAAAATATGTTCGATAATGGAGTCGATTCGTGGTGGATGGATGCCGTAGAGCCGGAGAACGATGCCCTGAAAGGGACAAAAACATTCGCCGGTTTGGGTGATTTCTACCGTTTGACCTATCCGTTGATGGTTAGCCGGGCCGTGTACGAAGGCCAGCGTGGAGCCTCTTCCGATAAACGGGTCTGCATCCTTACCCGTTCGGCATTTTCGGGTCAGCAGCGTTACGGCGTAATCAACTGGTCGGGCGATATCGGCGGTACATGGGATACCTACAAGCGTCAGATCGTTGCCGGACTGAACTATACCATTACCGGGTTCCCTTATTGGACAACCGACATTGGCGGCTTTTTCCGCCCGGGAAGATCGCAGTACACCGACGAGAAATACCACGATTTGCTGACCCGCTGGTATCAGTGGGGTGCCATGAGTCCTATCTTCCGGATGCACGGTTACCAAACGGAGACCGAGCCCTGGAAGTACGGGCAGAAGGTGGAAGAAAATATGCGCAAGATACTGAATATGCGTTACCGGTTGCTTCCGTATATTTACTCCGAAGCCTGGCAGGTGACTAAAAACGGTTCCACCATGATGCGTCCGCTGGTGATGGATTTTAACGGCGATACGGCTGCGGTGAACCGCGAGTATCAGTATATGTTCGGCAAATCGATACTGACGGTGCCGGTAACCGAACCGGGCGTGACCCAATGGAAGGTCTATTTGCCGAAGTCTGCCGGTTGGTACGATTTCTGGACAGGAAAACATTTCGCTGGTGGCCGCACGGTAGAGACCGATGCTCCGTTGGACAAAATTCCGTTGTTTGTAAAAGCGGGCTCGATCGTTCCGATGGGTAAAGCGATCCAGTACAGTGGCGAAAAATCGGATACGCTCGAAATCCGCGTCTACAAGGGAGCCGATGGACGGTTCGACTTGTATGAGGATGAAGGCGACAATTACAACTACGAAAAGGGGAAATATTCTATCATATCGTTCTTCTGGAATGAAAAGACACGATCGTTGACCGTTGGTAACAAGCAGGGAGATTACCCCGGTAGCCTGAAAAAACGTATCTTTACGGTCGTTTTGGTTGATGAGACGAAAGGCTTCGGGATAGATCGCGATGCAGTTGGCAAAAAGGTGTTGTATCAGGGGAAACAGATTAAAGTGTCTCTTTGAGAAATCGTCTGTCGGTGGTAGAGACCTCATCCGCCCTACGGGCACCTTAGCTTACGCTGACCGTTGGTTCTCCCAAGGAGACGGTCAATCTGCTAATTGCATGATCCAGCTCCCTCTCAAAAAATAAGAGTCCTTTATTCCTCTCCGTTGGAGAGGATGTCCGAAGGACAGGAGAGGTCGGAGAGGGTTGGGTCAGACGATCAATGTCTGACTCTGACACGAAGTCTTTGATCCCGACATTACATCGTCGGTGGTCGTCATGGGGAGAGGTCGGAAGCGAGTGGGGTGATGGGGTTATTACAGATAATTTAGAGGTAAGCAACCCGCTAAATAACAACGGTTCCGGAAATAATTAATTTTCAACACATATAAAAATCAAGAATGAGAAGAAACTTTTGTATTGTAAAAAACACATTCGTCATGGCACTGTCAGCCGCTCTGTTTTTGTTTGTCGCAAATGGATTAAAAGCGCAAACCACTCCCTCTGTAAAAGCGCAGCAGGGTAAAAAATTTGTGCATAATTCGATCGGTAACCCCTATTTGCCGTTGTGGGAACATTTGCCGGACGGAGAGCCGCGTGTGTTCGAAGATCCCGATCATCCGGGTAAATACCGCGTCTATATCATCGGTTCTCACGATGTTCGTTTTGGCAGCTATTGCGGGCCGGATACCAGAGCATGGTCGGCTCCTGTTGAGGACTTGACTAACTGGCGCGATGAAGGACCGATCTTTACCTATCCGATAGAGGGTCAGTGGGATGTGATGTATGCTCCCGACCTTGTTGAGGTGAAGGGAAAAGACGGCAAAAAGGTCTATTATTTGTATCCGCACAGCCGCGGACGGGGTCGCGAAGCCATGGTTTGCAAAGGCGATCGTCCTGACGGTCCGTTTACCCCGATCAACCTCAATGCAGAGGGAACCAGAACCATTCCGGGAAGTACGTTGGGATTTGACCCGGGCATCCTTGTTGATTACGTTACCGATAAGAACGATCCGGATTACAATACCGGATACCGGGTGTATGGCTACTGGGGATTCCAAACGTCGTCGGCAGGTGAGTTGGATCAGAAAACCATGTACTCGCTCAAACCGGGAACCCAGGCCATCAACCGTTTCCAAACCAAAATTTATCCCGATCAGGATGCTTCTTCGTTTGCTTTCTTCGAAGCCGCTTCTATTCGCAAGATTGGCAATAAATATGTCTGGGTTTACAGCGGATATTCCGGCCCGGAATATGGACTAAGCAGAACGAACTCAGCTTTGCGTTATGCCTTTAGCGATTCACCGCTGGGCCCCTGGAAAAGTGGCGGCGTATTAGTCGATTCGCGGGGCGTCGTGCTTAATGAGGATGGAACCAAATTGGAAACAACCAATGCCGGCCATAATACTCACGGTAGTATTCAGCTGATTAATGGCCAGTGGTACGTGTTCTATCACAGACCACCAAGAGGCTTTGGCTTTGCACGTCAGGCAATGGTAGCGCCGATCTCGGTTGAGTGCGATCAAAAATCGGTGGCAGACGGCGGAAAAGTGGTTATCCGGGCATACGACCCCTATGCAAAAGGAAATTTATGGACGGCAAAGGATAGCCAAAATAAAGAGTATACCGGAGCCGAAGTAACTTCGGAAGGTTTCCATATGTATGGTCTTGACCCCTATCAATACTATTCGGCAGGATATGCCTGCTACCTTTCAAATGTCAATAGCCAACAGGATTCGTGGGATATCTGGGACAACAATATGCCGGTAACTGGGGTCAAAAACGGAGATATTATCGGATACAAATATTTCGGTTTCGGTGGTCTGGCAAAAGATACCAAAGGGCTGAAAGCATTCGCAGGTGTAAAAGTGGGAAACAAAACCGCTTTCAACCTTTTCCTTACCCCGAAAACCAAAAACGCCTTTAAGGTCAACGTTTGGATAGACGGGCCGTGGGACAATGCCACCTGGAAAGGTAAAAAAATCGGGGAAATAAAGGTACCCGCAAACGCGACACAACAAACTACCCAATTCACGATCGACGTGTCGTCCATTGTTGACAAATTAGGCAAAAAACACGCCGTATACCTTGTTGCCGAAGGGGGTGACTCCGAAGGACTGTTCGATTTAATCGGACTGGGATTCAGCTCGGCCAAGAAGAAGATCGTGCGCCCGGTTGCGCCTGTCGTAGCCATTCAGGTAAACGGCGAAGCAATTGTAGTTCCCGAAACTCCGGTTCGCTCCACCAATGCCAACGGTATTGTAGGGTATGATATTTATCAGGCTACCTACAAAGTTCCGGCCAGTGTTACGGCTACGCCAACCGTAACCGCCTCGGCAAGCAATCCGGCTGTGAAAATAGCTGTTAATCAGGCCGCTTCGAAAACAGGTACTGCTGTGGTGAAGTGTGATTATAACGGCGTGGTTAAAACCTACAACGTAGTGTTGTCGCCTGCCGAATAATACGCATAACGAAACGCTGCTACCCATTAGCAACGGATACTTCAAACAAAGAAAAAGGCACAAGAGATTGTGCCTTTTTCTTTGTCCGTTCACGTTTCAAATACAAAATATCCTATCCCTGTTGCAGTAAATAAATTTAACCTACAAGCTATTTTTGTGAATTGTTTTTCGTAGTTTTGAAAGCTGGTTATTAGCAAAGAAAGCGATGGGTGGTAGCGGGTTAGCCGCAAAGCAGTCTTAACCATGATTTTCGCAGAGAATAGGAGAGCGCAGAGGGAAAACAGAATGGAAGACTGCTAAGATATACAATGAATAGTTGTATCGGCGGATCTTCGATCCGTCGCCGTTGGAGTATAAGGATCTGCGATCCGGTAACGATTAAAAACAATAGCGATATTTTTGAATAGTGACCAGTAAATAACTGGATATAGTAACGGATTACAAATCCTAATATTCATTGCCGTCGTCGGATTGCAAATCCGACGGGACGAACTTTATATCTAATAGAAAACTTAATGAGAACACAAATTACAAAAAGACAAATAGAGATTCTTCAACTAATGGCTGAAGGTTATAAAGAAGAAGATATTGCAGATAAATTAAGTATATCTCATATAACGATAAGAAGTCATAAAAATTCTCTTTACAAAAGACTTGGAGTTAATAATTCTGTATCAGCAGTTATTACTGCGATTGATTTAGGATTAATTAAATGGGAGTTATCGACTAAATATAGAATTGAGAGATTAATCGAATTTAAACCAGAATATTTACAATCAGGAATAACTATTCTGAATTATTTCTCAACTATATTGCGACAAAAAAATCCTGATTTAAATTCAATCGTAAGAATTGAGCAGGAAGGATTAAATGTAAGGCTCTTGATAATTCCAGAGAAAGGAAATGAAATTGAGATTATAGAAAAAACTCTTGAACAATATGGGCTTGTAGTTTCTGGAAAAATGAGACCTTCTGATTTCCTTAATAATGAAATGCATGTATTAGAATTAGAGAATAAACTTGAAATATCAAAACTGGAATTAAGATTTGCACATAACCAATTAGAATATGAAAGAAAGAGCAACCGAGAAAAAATTGAGAATATTGAAAATGAAGTAAAGTGGCTTAGGGGACAAATTGGCACAACACTTTCTGATATGAAGCAAATTGCAATTGGAGCCAACATTCATTTGAGTGAGACTATCAAATTACATTTTCCTTCAAATGATCAAGCTTTACTAAAATCACTTGACATAATTGAAAAATGCATAGTAAGGCAAGAATATGAGAGAGACAAAGATGAAATGATTAAGGCTTTACAACATGTAAAGAAGAGAAATCCAGTCGTATTGAAATTTATTCAAGACTTTGCTCAAAAAACAATCACTTCTGCTTCTGGAAAATTACTTGCCGATTTGATTAGTTCTATTATATAAATAGAAGACACAGTTCTGTCCCGTCGTTTGCTAATGGAGCTAACGGGACGGGTCAGAATACTTCAAAGCAGACATATGCGATGCCTGTTGAAATCGCACATAACCCGTCCCGTCGGATTTGCAATCCGACGACGGAATGGAGTATAAGGATCTGTGATCCGTCAAAGCTAAAATACAAAAGAGAAGCTTATAAGGCTTGCCATCACATATCGACGGCTTTGATGCTGTAGTTCGATCCGGCACAGAGCAATACATTGCCATTGGAGGCCATGCAGCGCAGATCGTCGGTGCCGATCGGGATCAGTTTGTTGCAGTGCGAGCAGGAGGGGATCTGCATCATAAATCCTTTGTCGCAGGCAAGGAGATAGAGATCGTCGGGATAGTAGTAATAAATGTCGTTGAGAGCCTCGGTCGGACTGCTCATTTGCCTCTCGTCGTCGGAGTAATCGAGCTTACGGTCGGTCCACACGTTGCCCTGTGTTGAAAAGAAGAGTACCGGCGCGCCGTCCTCTCGTTTTCCCGCTACGGCAATCCTGCTATCCACCGCGAGTACCCGGGTAAACGAACAGGGCTTGTAATAGCCGGCATAGAGCGCATTGAAATTGAGAATTTCCCACTGTATCCCGTCTTTCGAATGAATAATCTCGCCCTCGTCGGTCACGCCGTAACACACCGAGCTGTTGGCAGACAACGAAACGATATTTCCCTTCAGCGCCAACTGAATTTTATTGAACGAGCCATTTTCTGTCCCTACTAAGAGTTCTCCCTGATCGGTTCCGGCAATAATCTTGTTGTTGAAGAGGACAAGGGTATGAATCGTTTTATCCGTTCCGCTGTCGATGGTTTTGAACCCGCCGTTGTTTGACGAGACCATCAGGGTACCTTTCTCTCCGGCGGCCACGATCGTCTGGTCGTGTGCCACCAGCGCGTTGAATTCGATTCCTGCAAACTTTTCCGATTTGATAATAGCTCCCGCCTTAGAGAGTCGGTCGATTCTCCCTTCCGTACCGGCAACCACAAATCCGTCGCCATAGGCTGCCACGGCGTTGTACCCTTTGGGTCGGTTAGCTTCGGCACTGTTTGCAGCAACGCTGACGGTGCAATGAACGAAAAAGAGGCAACAGGTGAGAAAAAACAGGTTTCGTAGGGTCATAACAAGTGTATCGTAGGGGTTGTACAAAATTAATGATTATCAGCTAAACACCAGAGGTGTTATCCCGACGGAGAGGAATGTCGCATTTCGCAGTACGCTGTAAGCGTTTCCTTACCAATGGGAAACCGCTACCCGGTTATGTTGACTCTCTTTTGTATTTACACCCCGATGAATCGGGGCGTTATTATTGGGTTACGCCTTTGGCGTAAAACTCTATCTTAGTTTATTATGCGGATAATCATAAAATTTCAGCATCGGCTGCTCACAAGATTAGCCGATGCTGAAGGTGAATGTTTTCTATTTCAGTCCGTTATTTGTGATTCGGAAATAGTCGAAAGAGACTTCAAACGGCGTGGTCGGTTGCGGAGCTTGCTGCATTCTGGAAAAGCCTGCCATGCGGCCCGATGCAACGCCGTCGCAAACCATCACTCCGCTTTGAATATCTTTCAGCACCACTTCGGCCGTTCCTACGGGTTTGAAATTGACGCCGTCTGCAGAGCATGATGCGGTATAGACGGCACCTTTCTTCACTAATTTTAGAATCAGCGTGTTGTCGCTCGTTATAATTCCCTCCATGCTGAGGGTCACGGCCGATTTCTGGCTTCCGTTGCTCTCTACCGACAACTCTACAGAGCCCGGTTGTTCGCCCGTGCCGGGTCTCATCATGCCTCTTCGTCCGCCACCACCGGCTCTGTAGGCTAACTTCACAAAGTTATTATCATCCTGATACGCCACCACTCCGGCGTTTTGAGCGAATCCGGATGGTTTGTGCGAACAGACGAGCTTTGTCTCTATCGTCCAGTCGGTATTGGCGCTTTGCAACAGAATGTTTTCGGCGTTATTGCTTGCTTCAGTAATGTCACCTTTGCCGCTTGTGATGGTCAACGAACCAGCCTTCTTCGAGAGACTCCATCGAGAACCGTTTTCACGCACCCAATGCCACTGTTTGTTCAACGCGTTGCCATCGAATTCATCGCTGGTCGACTTGATGCCGAAATTCACGGCATACTCTTTGGTCTCAAAAGTGTTGTAATCTGTCAACGATACGGCAGCCGTTCCGGGAATGCCTTTTGCCTGCACTGTTTCAACCACGATCTCTGGATCGGAGGGTGCGGCATTTACAGCCGGCGCTTTGGCTGACGGTTTTCCTTGTAGGTAGCTGTATTGCATCGTGGCAACACTAAAGCCTGGTACCATTTTTTTGTTCACGGTGATCGAAACCGGATTCAGATCGGGCACTACCTTGATAGGATAGCTGCCAGCTACGGTTTTGTTGTCTACCGTCACCGCTGCGGTAATGGTTGCAACACCCGACGCTTTGGCAGTAACCACGCCCTTGCTGTCGACGGTTGCCACGGCGGGGTTGTTGCTGGTGTAGACAATCTTTGCTCTGGCAATGTCGTAGAAACTGTCGTCGGTCATGGCGGCTGTTACGCTGGTTTGCGCGGTAGCTCCGTTCTTCAGTACAACGGTGTTGCAGTCGGCAACCACCACCTTCAGCTCCGGTTTGAAGGTTCCGTTCATCGTGGCCGAAACGGTACCCTTAATATCTTTGGAAGAGGCTCCGATTTCAAACAGGTAGTTTCCCTGATCGAATGTTATGCGGTTGTGCTCCATGTCCCAGAACCAGAGATCGGCGCAGTTGATGTCGATATTGACCGTTTTGGTCTGGCCTCTGGGGATGGTTACCCGCTGGAATCCTTTCAGTCGTTTGATGGGGCGTTGCAAAGAAGCCGGACTGTCCGGAGTTCTCATGTAGACCTGCACCACCTCGTCGCCGTCGCAATTTCCGGTGTTGGTAACATCGACACTCACCGTAATCTTGTCGTGAGGCGTGATGCTGTTTTTACTGATTTTGAAATTGCTGTATTTGAAAGTGGTGTAGGATAAACCGTAGCCGAATTCGTAGGAGACATCCTTGTTGAAATACCAGAAGGTACGTCCGTTTTTACCGTTACCCCCGCGGAGGGTATAATCGGTAATGTCCGGCAGGTCTTTCACCGTTTTGTACCAGGTGCCATTCAGCTTACCGCCCGGGTTTGCATCGCCGAAAAGAATGTCGGCAATGGCTTCGCCCTGCACCTGCCCGTTGTAACCCACCCAGATGATGCCGGGAATATTTTTCAGGTTTTTGAACTCTTCCACTTCAACGCATCCCAACGTTTGCATTACCACAATGGTATTCGGATTGACCGCAGCCACCGCTTTGATCAGATCCACCTGATTGCCGGGCAGTACCAGCGAGAGCCGGTCGGCCTCCTCGGTAGCGGTGTTTTCGACCGTTCCTACAAACACGACGGCTGCATCGGCTGAAGCCGCAGTTGCAATGGCCTGTTCGTCCACTTTGGCATCAGCCGGAGCTTTGTACACAAGATAAAGTGTCTGAAGCCCGTTCAATCCCAGTTTGTTTACTTTTACTTTGGCCAGTTTGCCTCCGCCGTAAGGGCCACCCGCTTTGAATCCGGCTGCCACGGTAGCATTCAGGGTGGTCAGCAGGTTTCCTTCCGGCGAACCGACCCGGGCTTCGATAATTCCGCCCTCGGTAAGAATGTTCAGGCTGATGCCGATTGTATCGACCTCCGTCAGATCGACATTTTCGTAGGCTGTCCACGAGCCGTCGTCGATGGTGCGTACCTGAAATTCGGTGCCCATGCCCGAACCGGTAGTGATCCCTTTGGACGATGAACTGAATTTGGTGGCATCGTATTTGGTCACGGTACCGTTGGTTTTGCGAAGCTCGAAACCAGCGATGTAGAGCAGGTTGCTTTTACTTGCCGTATTGCCCCCAGAAGAGAGCAGTACCTCGGTCGAAAGCCCTTTCTCCGAAATGTATTTTTTGATGCCAGCATACGGTGAAACCATGTTTTCTTTGGCCGGTCTGCCCGAATAGGGGCCGAGTTCTACCTTGTCGGCTTGCGGCCCGATCAGTGCAATCTTTTTCAATCCGGACGGATTGAGAGGCAATATCTTTTGATTCGTTTTTGTGCTGTTGTCGTTTTTGAGCAGTACGGGAGTTTTGGTTGCCACCTCTCGGGCAAGCTCCAGGTGAGCCTTCGAGCCGACCAACTCTTTCGGATAGAGATTATACGCAACTTTTGCCGAAGGGTCGAACTCACCGGTACGCATACGGATGGCAAAAATATTCACCAACGCTTTGTCGATATCGGCAACCGAGATTAATCCCTGGTTGAGCGCTTTGAGGGAGCTACGTTGATAAATGCTTCCGCAGTCGATGTCAACACCGGCTTTCAGTCCCATGGCAGCCGCCTCTTCCGGTGTTTTGGCATAGTGGTGACTCGTGTAGATCTCCTCTACCGCCGAGCAGTCGCCGGTGATATATCCTTTCAGACCATATGTCCGGCGGGCAATGGTGTCGAGATAGAATTTGCTGGCAGAGGTCGGCACACCGTTCACCGAGTTGTAGGAAGACATAATCGAGGGTAACTTGTCTTGTTCGATCAGCTGTTTGTACGGCGATATGTAAAATTCCC
>CAZFTY010000020.1:0-12900 GCA_964521835.1 uncultured Microbacter sp. | reverse complement strand
AAGGCCATACTATGAAGCAGGCTATACTATCGGTTTGATGGATTTGATGAGGGGTGGTATATTTACCTCTTTCCGCGGAAAAGAGTTTCAGCGGGCAGGTATACGCATCAGTGTGCCGCTGTCGGCTTTGATATCGACGCGATAAATATATTGTCGCTATTTTCGTACCTTTGCTGTCGAACCTCAACGAGTTATAATGTCTATCGAAATCCGGCGTGATAATGTGTTGCTGTACGGAGACGAACCTTCGCCTTTCGTGATTAAGAAAGCGGAGGAGATGCGCATGGAGATTGCCGCCGTACCTCACCGCCACAGCTACTACACCGTGCTTTGGTCGTTCAACGAAGCCGGAAGGCATGTGGTGGATACACACACGTTTCCTTTTCGCCCGCAGACTATCTGGTTTATTGCCCCGGGCGAGGTTCATTGCATCGAACCTCCGCAGCCGCAGGGTGTGATGCTTCTTTTTATTCCGGAGCTGTTTTCCTCGCGTGCCATCGACGAAGGTTTTCTGGCTAAACTTTCCCTTTTCCGGTCGCACGGACACCCCATTGCTCTTTCGGATGACAACGCTGCCGCTTTGATGAAACATACGGTGGCCATGACCGATGCTTTTTTCTCTACCGATGCTTTTCGAATGGAGCGAATAGAAGCTCATCTCAAGCTTTTTCTGCTCGAATGCAACGAATTGCTGGTGATGCAAAGACGTAAACCCGTCAGACACGATACGTTCCAGCACCCGGCCGTGGCGGCTTTCAAAAAAATGGTAGGTGAACGCCTGCACGAATGGCATAAGGTGGACGATTATGCAGGAGCGCTCTGCTTATCGCCGCACTATCTTTCCGAACTGTTCGGACAAGTCGTGGGTCAGTCGCCTAAGGAGTATATTTCGGCTCAAATCACCTCAGAGGCCAAACGGTTGGCCCTCTTTTCTAATCTGTCGGTCAAAGAAATCGGCTTCCGGCTTGGATTTGACGATCCGGCGCGATTCAGTCGTTTCTTCAAGCAACAGACCGGACTTTCGTTTCAGGCTTTCCGCCAATCCATCGTCTGAAACCACCGTTTTGACAATTCTTACCCTGTTTTTGCCATTTCCCGAATATGTGAAGAGCCATACCTTTGCGGTGGATAAAACATAAAACTATGGAAGCAAAAACAGCGACGGCAGCGATTCAAAAACCCCAGATGGGCAAAATAAGTATTTTTTCAGCAGGACACCTTGTCAACGATTTGTATATGAATCAGATTCAGGTGTTGATTCCGTTTTGGGTGCTGGCCGGATTGAGCGTGAGTGAGGGGGGATTTCTTGTGGCGGCATTCACTGTCACCTCTTCGTTGGTACAGCCGCTGTTCGGTATGTTGTCCGACCGGAAAAGTTATCGTTGGCTGGTATTTTGCGGTACGGCATGGATGGCGGTGTTGCTCAGTCTGATGGGGCTGTCGACCAATTATCTGTTACTGCTTTTGCTGGCTTCGTTGGCCGGGCTCGGAACGGCGGCTTTTCATCCGCAGGCATCGGCTATGGTAGCTTCGTGCAGTGGCAGTAGCAAGTCGTTTTCTCAGGCAATTTTCATCGCGGCCGGAAACGTGGGCTGGGCGCTTACGCCCTTGCTTTTTGTGCCGATGGTGCATCATTTCGGCATGACCATCTCTCTGTTGTTTGCTATTCCCGGGTTGGTGATGAGTTTTCTTTTGTGGCGGGCTTCGGGTAGTCGTACCTTTGCAGTCAAAGCGCCGGTAACGCGGACTCCGATATGGCCTGTGCTCCGGCAAAACAGTCGCGAACTGACCACCATTCTGTTGATTGTGGCTTTTCGTTCGTTGACCTATTTTAGTATGATTGCCTTTTTGCCGCTCTACCTCAAACAGCAAAATGTTTCGCTGGTAACCAGTAGCCGTATGGTATCGCTGATGCTTTTTGCCGGTTCGATTGGCGGACTGATCGGCGGGCTTATGGCCGACAAATATGGTCGTCGCTGGGTGTTGGTCACTTCTCTTTGTCTGGCTACACCCCTGTTTGCCCTGTTTTTACTGACACAGGGCTGGTTAAGTATCTTTTTTCTGGCCATAGCCGGAGCCTGTTTGCTGGCAACTTTTTCGGTAACGGTGACGGCAGCCCACAAGGTGATTAAAAACAATGCCGGTTTGGCATCGGGACTTATGCTCGGTTTTGGTACCGGCATCGGTGGGCTGGGAGTCGGTTTGATGGGTGTGCTGGCCGATACGGCAGGCATTAACATCACAATCTATTGTCTTGTGGCTTTGCCTTTGATTGCCGGTTTATTGGGATTCAGACTTAAAACAATCGATTAAACCAACACCAAATATGAAGATTACGACACTGATTGAGAATACCAAACCCGAAGGAACTCCGTTTGCTATCGGCCACGGTCTGGGTTTGTACGTGGAAACGAAAGGCCTGAAATTGTTATTTGACAACGGCCCCGACGATTCATTTGTGGAAAATGCCGCTTTGCTCGGTATCGATCTGACGGAGGTCGATCTGTATGTGCTCTCTCATGCTCATTACGATCACGGTGGCGGGCTGCGTACCTTTCTGTCGATGAACGACAAAGCAACGGTCTGGCTCTCGGAATTTGCTTCCGATCAATGCTATTCCGTCGGTCGTACTCCCGAACCCCGTTATATCGGTATCGATCCGCAACTGTTTGAAGAGAATAGCCGCCGTCTCCGTTTTGTTGCAAACGAGGTTTGTGTCAGCGATTCGATCCGTCTTTTTTCGGTTCACGATTTCAATACTTTCCGGCCGCGGTTCAATTCGTTGCTCTACACGAAACGAAACGGAGAGATGATGCCCGACGATTTTCGTCACGAACTGGTGATGGCAATTACCGAGAACGGACGGAATACGATTTTTACGGGTTGTGCTCACAGTGGTATTCTCAACATGGTGAGGACGGTACAGGAAAAGATGCCAGACAACCCCGTTCACGCTGTGGTGGGAGGTTTTCATCTGCTGAATACCGCCACTAAAGCGCTCGGTGAAGCGCCCGAAACTGTCCGGGAATTGGCCAAAGAACTGGATAAAACCGGAGTTGACAAAATTCTGACGGGGCACTGTACCGGGACGGAAGGCTTTGACCTGTTGAAGGGTATACTGCACGATAAAATTGAAGCTTTGTCGACCGGAAAACGGTTCGAACTATAAGCCGGCCTGAGCTTATCGCAGACAGTACAGCCCTTTTGAATAACGGAAAAATCGTATCTTTGCGTGAAAAATCAGTAAAAGATGGCGAAAAACCGGATAAAACAGCATGTCTGTCCCAATTGTGGCTACGAATTTGATGAGACTGACAATTTTTGTCCCAACTGCGGACAGGAGAATCATACGCATAAACTTCCGGTAAGACATTTTGTGATGGAATACCTGGAGAGTGCGTTCCATTTCGACACAAAAATGTTTGTCACGTTACGCGATCTGCTCATCTATCCCGGACGTATCACTGTCAACTACAACCAGAACAAGCGGGCGCGGTATGTGCCGCCGATGCGACTCTATATTTTTATCAGTTTTATTTTTTTCTTTCTGGTGGCAATATTGCCCGATAGCCCCAAAAAGGCTGATAAAACCCATAACCTGAAGCAATCTGAAGTCAAGATAAACGGCTTAAATTTTGTCTCTTCCGACGAATTGGTGGAAGATAGTGTCGATTCGACCGATAATGTGGACAAAACGATCTCTCCTTATGTGGGTCACTGTCGCAATGCCCGTACCAAAGCGCTTTACGACTCGATACGACACACTC
This sequence comes from uncultured Microbacter sp., assembly GCA_964521835.1. Taxonomy (GTDB): domain Bacteria; phylum Bacteroidota; class Bacteroidia; order Bacteroidales; family Paludibacteraceae; genus Microbacter. The sequence continues at coordinate 9,133 of CAZFTY010000020.1, read as the reverse complement.
CAAATCCAGATAACGAACTGTTGGATCAATACTTGTCAGCGTCGAAACGGAACGTGACATGGTCGAACCGTAATTTGCAGCGAAATCTGGTTAAGTGGCAAACCGGTCATATTTCCGGGGATGAATTGATTCATAAACTGCAAAAGATTCTTTCCACGCTGATGTTTTTTATGATGCCGCTATTTGCGTTCTTCTTGTGGCTGCTTTTCCGTCGCAGCAAGCTGTATTATACCGAGCATCTTGTCTTTTCTATCCATATTCATTGCATTGTTTTCCTGGTGCTAACCCTTTATGCCATAATGACATCGTTATTCTCCATCTCTATCCTGTTTCCGTTTTTTATCACGTTAGTCTACGGATGGCTATATGCCCGTAACGTGTATGGAATAGGGTGGGTAAAAACCACATGGAAGGTATTGAGCGCGGGTTTCTTCTATGCAGTTTCACTTCTTGTATTGCTTATTGTTGGCATTATAGTAGTTAGTTTTGTTTGATTCAGAAGAAGCTTTTCGCTAAAGCAGATACGAATGAGAAAGACGAGACCTGCTTAAAAGAAACAGCGTCAGACCCGATAAATTAATGCAGTATCATGACGATCATAAAATCCATTCGGGGCATTTTATTCGTTATTTCTTGAATAATTTTTCTTGAACATTTGAAACAAAAATACCAATTTGTTGTTGTGTGAGAGACAAGATTTTTATATATGAGATAAATATATTTGATTATCAGTGATATATTGATGTGGTTCTATCGCGTCACAAAAAAACAAAACGGAAAATCTTCTGGCCGAAAAAGGCTTATCTTTGCAGCGAAATTTTAAAACTCACCAATTATGGATGATGGTCCGGCGAATAGTACAAAAGTATTAACCTGCGATTAGCAGGAAGGCCGGTTCATGCCTTCCTTCGAAACCGCATAAAGAAGGAGGGTTTCATGACTTCTCTCACAACATTTTATCTCAGCCGCTTGATAGGCTGCGAAATTTACGATGCCCGCGAAAATATTTTGGGTAAAATTGTCGATGTGTATGTCCGCATTCCGGTTGTGGCACCCGACAGTGACGAATCATCGCGCCCGCAAGTAGTAGGGTTTAGCGTCAAAGTGGATGGCAAAAAGAAAAATGCCATACTCAACGATCTGCAAATCGTCAAATTCGGAATACGTTATAAGGTTCAGTGTCAAACCATGGCGTATGTCAATCCGGAACAGTTTTCAGATGCTATTCTTCTGAAAGATAGTATTCTGGATAAACAAATTGTGGATATTACCGGACGGAAGCTGGTGCGTGTGAATGACATCCGTATGGTAGCCATTCCGGCAGGGGCTTTTGTGGTAGCAGTCGATGTCGGCACCGAAGGCCTGCTTCGCCGCATAGGCATCGACCGGATAATCAACCGCATTTTACTCCTGTTTAGGGGGCGCATTCCTTCCAAATTCATTCTTTGGGATGACGTGGAAGCTATCGATTTAAACACCCTGAGCATCCAGCTTTCAAAGTCACGTTCCAAGCTCAACACGCTGCACCCCTCCGATTTGGCTGATATTATCGAAGATTTGGGACGAACTTCCAAGACCACCCTTTTCTCGTCTCTGGACGAAGAGCAGGCTGCCGATGTGCTCGAAGAGCTCGACGTGAAAGAACAGGTGCACATCATTGAGTGCCTCCCGGTAGAGAAAGCTGCCGATGTGCTTGAAAAGATGCCGGCCAATGAGGCTGCCGACCTGATGGACAATCTGGAAGACGAAAAAGCGGAGCAGTTGCTTCACGAGATGGAACCAGAAGCTTCCGAAGAGGTGCGTGATTTGCTCGAATATCCCGACAGCACTGTCGGAAGTTTGATGACCACCGAAGTCCTGACCTTTTACGAAGATCAAACCATTGCTGAAGTGCTCGATTTTATCCGACACGAACAACCTGATATGGAAACGCTCTACGGTTTGTTTGTTATCGACAAAAAAAATACTTTGACGGGTACCATCACCATGCGAGACTTACTGATTTCTGACTCGAAGGCTCGGTTGGAAGATGTGATGGACGACAATCTGAATTGTGTAAACGACTATGATAAGCTCGATTCACTTTCGGAAATGGTATCGAAATACAACCTGTTGGCCGTTCCGGTGACAAACGACAATAATGAACTCGAGGGCATGGTTGTTGTGGATGATATTATCGACGACCTTCTGGGTAAACGGAGAACAACATAAGCCGTAATTTGAAAATTAGCATATTGGTAGGTATGCAGGTAGATCCTTTCATTTTCAAATTTTCAAATTCTCACATTTTCAAATTGCAGTCATGGTTTTCAAAAAATACAATCAGAATTTATTCAAACAAATAGGACTTTTTCTGGCAGTCCTTGGTCCGGGGTTGATTACCGGTAGTGTCGATAACGATGCGGGTGGCATCACCACCTATTCTGTAGCGGGTGCCGTATACGGTTACAACCTGCTCTGGACGCTCATTCCGTCATTTATCGTGTTGGTCGTGATTCAGGAGATGAATGCCCGTATGGGGATTGTTACCGGTAAAGGGTTGGCAACACTGATCCGTGAAAACGCAGGGGTAAAAATAACCTTCTTCATTTTCATGGGTTTGCTACTGGCCGACATCGGCAACACAACCACCGAATTTGCCGGAGTGGCCGGCAGTCTGGAGGTATTTGGCGTCAGTAAATATATTTCTGTTCCTCTGGTTGCCGCCATTGTATGGATTTTGGTGGTAAAGGGCACCTACACCATCGCCGAACGTATTTTTCTAATATTCAGCGTCTCTTTGCTAACGTATGTGGTTTCTGCCCTGTTGGGACATCCGCAGTGGGAAATGATCGGACACTCTATTGTTCATCCCCAAATGAAAGCCGATAACGGAACCCTAACTATGGTATTGGGTATTGTAGGAACAACCATTGCCCCCTGGATGCAGTTCTACATGCAGTCGACCGTAATTGAAAAAGGGCTGAAAATTACTCAATACAAATATGTCTTGGCAGATATTATAATCGGTTGTATTGCAACGGTTGTAGTCGCGTTTTTTATTATAGTGGCCTGTGCATCAACACTTCATGTTAACAACGTGGTGATTAATGAAGCAAAAGATGCTGCTATGGCGCTGAAACCTCTTGCCGGAGCATTCGCATCGCAACTATTTGCTTTCGGCTTGTTTATCGCGTCTATATTTTCGGCAACCATTTTGCCACTGGCAACTGCATTTTATGTGTGTGAAGCCTTTGGATTTGAGGCCGGCATCGATAAAAAATGGAGTGAAGCGCAAGAGTTTTACACACTCTACACTGTGATACTTGTGTTGGCGGCAGGTATTATTCTCTGGCCCAATGCGCCATTGATCGGCATATCTTTATGGTCTCAGGTAATTAATGCCGTGTTACTGCCGGTGGTGCTGATTTGCATGATTTTGCTGGTGAACAAAAAGAAAATCATGGGAGAGCATACCAATAAGCCACTGATAAATGTTATAGGTTGGTTTACAATTATTGTGCTGATAGTCTTGTCATTAATGCTCTTGCTGGCTCCTCTGGCGAATAAATAGTCCCGATAGAACCTGTTTGTGAAAGCAAATTCAAAGGGACGATTATTAAGTTGCGCGTCGTTTATTGATATTTTTTTATGGAATTGAATATAATTCCATTTTTTATTTTATATTTGTAGTGTTAAGCAAAATCTAAAGAAATGGCCTGAATTGGCAATAGGAAATGTTCAAGCAAGCGTGCTTGATGATTAATTGGGCTTCGGCCGATATATATATGTAAGAGCGACGTGTAAATACCTAAAATGGGACGTCATGAAATCTATAAAGGGAAAAATTACAGCAACAATTGCATTGGCCTTGGCAATAATGGGCTTGTGCGCATTAATTATTATTTTCGTACTTCCACTGGAGAAACAGGAAGATAAACTGAATCTATTGGTCGGAGCGGGAGCGGCAGTTACTATATTTACTGTTTTTTCTGTTTTCGCTATGGTTCATGAAAATCAAAAAATCAAAAAAACATTTTGATACAAAAAGCCGGCGCAGGGAAATTTTCTTGTCCCGGCTTTCTTTTATTTTGCATAATCAACATCCATGTGGTATGTCCATTTGTCGAAGTATAGATTGTGTCCTTTCCATTCGACTTCTCCTCTTTGAAAATCGATAGGTTCGCTTCGCATGTAATCCTTTTTTGGAGTAAACGGTGCGCTGATTTCGTCGTTGACGATCAATCTGTATGCATCCATACCACTCATGTAAAAATAGCGGAGCGCATGTTGGTTGGTTGCTTGTAGTCCAAACGACATGTCGAGAGGAACCCAACCAACACCTTCATAATATACTTCGCACCAATCGTGCAAATTGACCTCGTGAGGATGCAACATCCAACCGCTTTGCCATTTTACGGGTACTCCTTTGTATCTCGCCAGAGTCATGAATAAGAGCGTCTGCATCCCGCAATCGCCCCTGCGATGTTGTAAAACATACTCCGGAATATTGTCCATGGTCGAATATTCCAACGCTCCCGACCAGATAATGTGAGAGTCAATCCATTCGTATATCTTTTGCACGATCTTTTCGGGATGTTTTTCTTTACCAATAATTTTATTGGCTAATGCTTTAATGTGGTCGCTAAATACGATGTGACGCCCTTGTTGCGATGTGTAGTGCCGATAAAGCTCGGATTTCTTCTTGTAAGGAGCAATATTGACTTTGCTGAGATCAAAATATTGTGCGGCTCCAACATATTCAAATTTGATCTTGAAATCCGTTGATTTGCCTGCGGTGGCTTTCTTCTCCATGTAAAGAGATCGGTGACCACAGGTGTCGGGCGATATTTTGTAGTCGGGTTGGGAGGTCGACAGCAGTTTGACATTGTGCTGACGGGCCCGATTTTCTTTCGGATAAGGAAGCCAGCAGCGTACTGTTTCTCCTGCCGGAACCATGTCGGGCTTCACAGATATCGAGTAGGAGAGTGTGAATCGGGTGGGTGCCGATAGCGATCCTGCCTGAGTTGTTTGTGCTATGGCTTGTGCCGTGTGTCGCAGGCGGAATGCGGAAAGAGAATCGATAGGAGCCGGTCTGTGATTAAGACTGTCGTTGTACTGGTTAAGACGGAGTCTGAGATTGCTTACGGCGCGGTTGAAATAACGTTTTTGTCCGTCAATAATTTTGTATTCCAACCAATTATTGTTTTCCCATCTGTTTTTATCACTCAATGTGAAAGTACCTATTTTGGTGCGAATCTGAGCCTCGGCTTTTGGCTCGGAGAGGCTGAAATCCTGTTGAACGCGTGACGCAATTTCGCATAATGAGTCGATTTTGTTGTCTGGCGTACCCGGATTGGCGAATCGTATGGAATCGCCAAAGCTTCTTAATTCGCTAAACCGGCCGCTATTGAAGAGGGTGGTTGCTCTTGCAAAATCAGGTTTGGTTGCATACAGAGAGCATATGGCTGCTCCAAAAACAGATAAAACAATCAAGTGCTTTTTCGTCATCATCAACATGTGTCATCAATTGGGTAAAAACCGAAAATATATCAATCACAAAGTTAAATGAAATTTTGCAGATACCCATGTGCTTCGCTTGGGATCGGGTTTTCTCTCTCTCTCTTTGCTGAATGTTAATGCTTAGCAACCCAATTGAATAGATGTCATTTGTGTCTGGAGAGAAGTTCCTGATCTATTATGTGTAATAACTGGATGCATTCATCTTCTACATCAAAAGAGAGACGATTCTTTTTAGCCAATTGCATGATCGCCTTTTTCTGTTCCGGGAAGTATTTCAGAAAATGACGCTTGCGTAATTTATGCATCTCAATCCATCTTCCATCGGGCAGTTTGAAAAGATAAACATTCTTTAGCGTCAATACGTCGAGTTGATAATCGAGATCTTCATATTTTTCAGTATATATTCCGGTCCGCCTGATTCTGTGGTGAATGTATAAGGCTACATTTCCTTCGTAGGTGGTCTCCAGAAATACTTTTTGATTGTTAGGGTATATCGGTACCGGTATTTGCTTGTAATGAGCAGAATGGGTACTGTCGGGTTGTATCCAGAACTCTTTGATATTTGGTTTATCCAGCGTGAACTTGTGGAAATTATTTTGGTTTATCCAGACAACTTCATCCGAATAACCATTATATTTTATTTTTTCACCCACAATCGTATCTCCCGTACTGAGTACGATAGTGCTCCTTGTCCAGTCAGGAGTAACGAACGGCGTACCATGGTATCTTTTTTCAACAAAGCTTGCTCCTGTTAGTTTGGGTGCATAGAGCGCATCCAACTGAGGATAATTCTGTGAGAGAACACCAAAGTCCCAACACATCATAAAGAGGCATATTAGAATATTTTTTTGTATCATAAATATATTATTTTACTTCAAATTGAGTGCTGGTACATATGGGTTCTCCGTCTTTTGTAAATCCTTCTGTTTTAACAGTGTATATCCCTTTGTTTTCAGTGGTGTAAAATACAATTTCAGTATCTTTTTTATCGGAAACAATAATGCTTGGATTCCAGTAAAGCAGCTGTCTTACAAATGGTTTGTCCTTGCTTGCAGCAGCAGGGTCTGCGCTGGCGGTTAAAAAATGAGTATTGGAGATTGCCGGATTCATGATTCGTAATGAATAACTGGCCGGTGTCAGAGTCCGGATCAGATTCCCTTTGGTGTTAATAGATACCATTCCCTGAAAAACCAAATCGCCATAGCATCTTTCACTATATAAAACATTGATTTTCCTGATTAAATTTGATCCGAAGTCTGTTATTTTATTAACATCATTGACATACACACCATCTACGAACAGGGCGGCACCTTTATTTTCAAATTGAGAACTGGACGCTCCTACAACGTATAACCACTTTTGATCGCCATTTTTCCTGATATAAAGGAATGGTATCAACTCGGTGACAATTTCCGAAAAATTATCGAGTGGAACATAATCTGCCGGATAAATAGTACTTGCAGATCCGGAATAAAACCGGGGAGCAGGAGCCATTTGTGCATTGCTTGCTTTTTCCTGATTATACGGATTCACTTCGTATGATTTGTTGATGTAGGTAATGTTTTGACTTTTGGCCAAAAAGGCGGTGTCAATGCCAACGATAGGTGATGGTGTAAATTTCTGATTCAAAGTGAATTTATTCTCAACTTTAATTCTCCAATTGGCATTTTTGGGAGCATCTCGTATTGTCAGAAAAAGCTCTTGCCCGTCGTAGTAATTGCTTAGAAACATGCGAAATTTTCCATTGGAGTCTGTGATGGCATATCTTAGATTCGGTACAGTATCGATGCGGGATAACAACACTATCGCATTTTTGATCTTTTGTTGGTTGGTTGCGTCAATTACTTCCCCGTTTAGAATACTACCTTTTGTTTCGGGTAGATAGGTGTAATTTGCAACAGGTTTGTATTCTGTGTTTTGGCCGATCTCCGGTTGCTTGCAGGCAGATTGATTTTTGCTTTCAAAAACAGAAACGGCAACATTGGCTCCTGACGACACCGCATGTAATTTTATTGCGACTCTCTGACAAGGTCTGTAATGGGTAGAGTCGCATTCAATCGTTAATCGACCATTCGTATTGATGAGTTGTTCTTTGGCCGGCTGGGATTTATTTTTGTAAAAGTCGAAATGTGTATCCGTCTGATTTATAATTGTAAGTTGCTTGTTGAAATAGAATTCTTCTCCATAATTTCGCAACAAGTTTGTAAATGCCACTATTTGGTATAATCCGGAACTTAAGGTGTCGGGCAATGCAATTTCACCGTTTGCTTCTCCATTGTCGATGTTGAGTCTGAGTTGCCGGATAGCGTTCGATCGTATGTTTCTAAGCACGATGTACCCAAGTTTACTCACAGTTGAAGGCCGATGGGTGGCGGCATCCAGAACATTAAGCTTAAATAAAATCGGTTCGCCGGTGACGTAAGTTTCCCTGTCGGTTTGCAAATAGAGTTTTTCTATGGGAAGATTCTGGGCAGAGATGCTGCACAAAATACAGGAAACAAATATGAGTGAGAAAAAATATTTCATCATTAAATGATTAGTTTTAATGGTCTGATGTAATATCATGTGTGTTTTATAAATTTTTTCTATAATATGCCATGTCCCCACCAGAGTGGGGGGCGCTTGCTGAGGTTGGTGATTGATGTGGGTTCTGGAATGTAAATATATGGTACCTTTTCTCCTACCATTTTCTCATCTCTGTCAAAAATGAACATGGCAGAGGTGGTTAGTGAAGAGGCTTCAAAAAAACCAAATGCTAATCTTGATGGGTTATTTATACATTTTATATTACCCCATAGTTGCGATGCTATCGGATCAAAAATTTTTCCGGTAGCATCAAGTTGTTTTTTAGCCGCTTTGTAATAGGCGAAGGAGGCATCATTCAGTGTGTATTGATTGATTACTAAATAATAGTAAAAATGTGCGAGGGCACTTATATGCGGTAGGTGCCAATCATCCGGATAAGCGTTTACGCTGAAGGGAATAACTCCTATTTTATGATTAGCTATGCTACTGCTATCAGAACTTGAGCTGCTTTCGTCTGTTATATTTACATCGTTTTCAAGAGATAAATTGGTTAACCATCCATAAACCGGTATCAATCCCGAGGTAGGGCTGTTGGCACCCTCCGGTAGAGTAAGATACGTATATTGAATAGTTAAATTTGTTGTGAATCTGTACTTGACTTTTTCTACAGAAGATGAGTCTGATAAGTCAACTCGAATGTCGGCTTTGGTTGTTTTTGGTAATAGCTTATTTGCATCTAAAAAACCTTCAGTTATATTGTAATATTTGATGCTGTCATAGGATACAGGTTTTGTTAATTTTTGATAATCAGATTCATATATATTGCCATCTGAAGTCTTTATGTGGAGCTTGTAGCTGTTTCCTATCCGGGAAATCAATGATGGCGGAGTCGTATATTTTCCCGTCGATGTTTCTGTCAGGGCATATGATACATTGTTGTTGTCTGTAATTGTCAGGCTTGCCTGAGTAACAGGTTCAGCATTAGTCACGGAGTCTGAACTGTATTTTACCGCCTTACTTAATTTGACAACGAATGGCCCGTTTGTATTGGTAATGAGTCCGTTCACTACCAAGAAATCGTTGTTGGAAGTGACTTTGGGATAAT
>CAZFTY010000019.1:0-13208 GCA_964521835.1 uncultured Microbacter sp. | reverse complement strand
ATTAAGTCATTAAGAACAAAAAAGAATTTGTTTTCAATATCATCATTCCTTCATGGTGACAGATTGTTTATTGAGGTACCTGGTGGTGTCCGTTGTGTACTTCGTGGTAAAAGAATCTGACTTACCACAAAGAGCACGGAGGTGTGCACAAAGGAACACGAAGATTTCTTAATGGTTAAACCGATTAGTCGTTCACCGTTTACCCTTCACCTTATAACCACATTTATCATTAAGGCATTGAGAACAGAAAGGAATTTGTCTTCAATCTCTTCATTTCTTCATGGTGACAGATTTTTCATTGAGTATCTGATGGCAAGAAAATCAGATTTACCGTTCACCGTTCACCTTTAATTCTGTTTACCTTTTACCAGAATATGTTCTTTGCCGAATCTCAAAAAAAATACCTACCTTTGGACGAGAATCATTGTTTTTAGAAACAATTACATTTCAATCGTTTACACGACTCACAAGTGCAAAAGAGAAGCTCTTGCCCTGTGGTCCCGGAAATAAATCCCGCCTTGTATGACAACAACCGAGCAGCAATTTGACTCCGTTATCAAAACCTGTCGCGATATTTTTGCCAAGAAGCTGACCGACTACGGCACTTCGTGGCGTATCATGCGGCCCTCTTCGGTTACCGACCAGATATTTATCAAAGCCAACCGCATCCGTAGCCTCGAAACCAAGAAAGAGGCAATGGTGGACGAAGGAACGCGCGGCGAATGGATTGCCATCGTCAACTACGGTGTCATCGGATTGATTCAGCTGGCGCTGGGTTATGCCGACCAGCCTGACCTTGCACCGGAAGAGGCTTTGGCGCTTTACGACAAATATATTCAGCAGACCAAAATGCTGATGATGGCCAAAAACCACGATTACGGCGAAGCATGGCGACTGATGCGGGTCAGTTCGTATACCGATATCATTCTGCAAAAGCTGAACCGGACCAAGCAGATCGAGTCGAACAACGGTGAAACATTGATCTCCGAAGGCATCGATGCCAACTATTCCGACATGATAAACTACGCTATTTTTGCGTTGATTAAAATAGATGACCCGATTTGAGGATATGAAGATGTGAAGATTGGAGAATTAAAACACATTCTCTGTCGTTTCCGATTTAATCTCCACATTCTCAAATTCTCAAATTTTCAAATTAAGATTGTGACCGCTTTTCAAAAAAATACACTTCGGATACTACGTTGGCTCTTCGGCGCGGTGTTTGTCTTTTCGGGCTTTGTCAAAGCCATTGATCCGTTGGGTGGCTCCTACAAATTTCAGGACTACTTCGCCGCCATGGGTCTCGAAAGCCTCAGCGCGATCGATCTGGTGCTTTCCGTACTGCTCTCTGCTCTGGAAATGGTAATCGGGCTGAATCTCATTGCCGGTATCCGTCTGAAAGAGACTTCGTGGGTTGCCCTGCTCTTTATGCTCTTTATGACCGGACTCACGGCGTGGATCTACAAAGCCAATCCGGTGCACGACTGCGGCTGTTTTGGCGATGCGTTGGTCATCAGCAACAAAGCAACTTTCTTCAAAAACATCGTGCTACTGGCAATGATTATCGGAATCATTGTACTGCGCAAACATCACACTACCACCCTCCGGCCGCTGTCGGAATGGATACTGGTAGCCTTCTCGTTCTTCAGCGTGATGACTTTGTCGCACTTCAATTACCACTACCTGCCAATGGTTGATTTCCGCCCCTACAAGATTGGAGCCAACATCCCCGAAGGAATGAAAATTCCGGAAGACAAACCACGTGACGAATATGCCACTACGTTTGTTTACGAGAAGAACGGGGTAAAGAAAGAGTTTACGCTCAACAACTATCCAGCCAACGATAGCACATGGAAATTCGTCGATCAGAAGACGGTTTTGGTAAAAGAGGGGTACAAACCACCCATCCACGACTTTTCAATTCAGAGCACGACAAATGGCGAAATTACCGACATCGTGCTGGGTAACAAAGGTTATTCGTTTCTATTGGTAGCGTACGACCTGAACAAGGCCGCAACCGACCGGTTCGAAAAAATCAACGCCATTGTTGATTATGCAAAGAAAAATAACTATCCGTTCTATTGCCTGACCGGTTCGGCCGGCAGCGACGTAGACGATTTTATTAAAAAAACAGGACTGAAGGCTGAGGTTTGCAGTGCCGACCCTACTATGCTGAAAACAACGATTCGTTCCAATCCGGGATTGATTCTGTTGCACAACGGTACGGTGATCAATCACTGGCCAAACAGCTGGCTGCCATCGTTCGACAAACCATTAAACAACGATCCGAAAAGAGAAATGCCTGCCTTTCCATCCTGTTTGCTGGTTATTGTGGTGGCCATTGCATACCCGGCAGCATTTATCGTCTTGCGGCAAATCCTGATTAAACGGTTTCAAAAATAAGAGAGATTTTTAATTTCCATCAATCAAATAAATACATTTAGAAATGAGAAAAAACATTGTAGCAGGTAACTGGAAAATGAACAAAACCCTGCAAGAAGGTGTGGCTTTGGCCAAAGAATTGAACGAAGTTTTAGCATCAAAAACTCCTAAATGCGACGTGGTAATCGGTACTCCGTTTATCCACCTCGCAACTGTTGCTGCAACCGTCGACACAAAGAAAATCGGTGTTGCCGCTCAAAACTGTGCCAACAAAGAATCGGGTGCTTATACCGGTGAAGTAAGTGCTGCCATGGTAAAATCCACCGGTGCTGAATACGTAATTCTCGGCCACTCAGAACGTCGCGAATACTACAACGAAACCAGCGCTATTCTGAACGACAAAGTTGCTTTGGCTTTGGCGAACGGTCTGACTCCGATCTACTGCTGCGGCGAAGCGCTCGACATTCGTAACGCTGACAAACAAAACGAATTCGTTAAAAATCAGTTGGAAGAAACCATCTTCAACCTCAGCGCTGAAGATTTCAAAAAATTGGTTATCGCTTACGAACCTATCTGGGCTATTGGTACCGGCGTAACAGCCTCTACAGCACAGGCTCAGGATATGTTGAAATTTATCCGTAGCATCATCGCTGAAAAATTCGGTCAGGAAATTGCAAACAACACTTCTATCCTTTACGGTGGTAGCTGCAACGCTAAAAACGCTCCTGAACTGTTCGCTCAACCCGACATCGACGGTGGCCTGATCGGTGGTGCGTCGTTGAAAGCTGCCGATTTCGTTGCAATTATCGACGCATTTTGAAAAAGTAGACAGGAGATAGTAGTCGGTAGCCAGTAGTTAATTGGCATATTCGCATATTATCAAATTTTCACATCATATTGGGCGCGGAGATACAAGGTTCGCTTTGTAGCTTCGCGTCTTTTTTTCTACCTTTACCGTATGGAAAACGAACTTGCTAAACAGGTGAATATAGGCAAAGTAGTGGCTGCCAAACTCCAAGAAGTGGGCATCTCTACGCCGGAAGAGCTCCGGGCGCTCGGCAGCAAACAGGCTTTCCTCCGTTTGCAGACGGTAGACAGCGGAGCATGCCTGCACGAACTGATGGCGCTCGAAGGTGCGATTCGCGGCATCCGCAAATACGATCTGCCCGAAGAGGTCAAAGCCGACCTGAAACGTTTCCATCAATTGTCTCAAAAAAATTTATCGGAATAAGATTTAGTCTACATATACTTTTTGTGTATCATTTCTAACCCCTCCGCTTCGCTCGTCCCCTTTAGCAAAAGGGGACACCTCTAACGCCGAAGTTTTCTGCTAATTGTTATATTTTCAATGCAAGCAGATTTGTCTCCCCTTTTGACAAAGGGGAGTACCCGACAGGGGGTAGGGTTAGATAAAATCTTGGTTCGCTTTTTAATAACTCGAATAAGCATTTATCCGTGAATCAGTTAGAAGAACTTCTCTCGCATCTCAACGAAAGTCAGCGGCAGGCGGTTGCCTACAACGAAGGACCGTCGTTAGTTATCGCCGGTGCCGGCTCGGGCAAAACCCGTGTGCTGACTTACAAAATAGCATACCTGCTGTTGAGCGGTCTGCACCCCTCGTCTATTCTTGCGCTCACCTTTACCAACAAAGCTGCCCGCGAAATGAAAGAGCGTATCGCTACGCTGGTGGGTCGTGACAAGGCCAAATGGCTCTGGATGGGAACGTTCCACTCCATCTTTTCGCGCATGTTGCGTGCCGAAGCCGAAAAGCTCGGGTTCACATCGGGGTTTACCATCTACGACACAGCCGATTCCAAGAGCCTGCTCAAAACCATTATCAAAGAGTTGCAACTTGACGACAAGGTTTACAAACCGGCCGTGATTCACGGTCGTATTTCGTTTGCCAAAAACAACCTGCTGACGGCCGACAAATACCAAAGTAACGGAGATTTGTACAAAGCCGACAGTGCTGCACGCATTCCGCGTACCGGCGATATTTACGCGCTGTACGCTTCACGCTGCCGTCAGGCCAATGCCATGGATTTCGACGATTTGTTGCTCTATACCAACATTCTGTTCCGCGACTATCCCGACGTACTGAACAATTACCGCCAACGCTTTTCATTCATTCTGGTGGATGAGTATCAGGATACGAACTTCGCGCAGCACCTTATCGTAAAGCGCCTTGCCGAACAGCACCAACGCATTTCGGTGGTGGGCGACGATGCCCAGAGCATCTATTCGTTCCGCGGAGCAAATATCGACAATATTCTGAAATTCAAAAATCATTTTCCGGATAGCAAACTGTTCAAGCTGGAGCAGAATTACCGTTCCACGCAAAACATCGTAGCGGCAGCCAATAGCCTGATTCAGAAAAACAAAACACAAATTCAGAAGAACGTTTTTTCGGAAAATGCCAAAGGGCAACGCATTCAGGTGTTCAGCGCCATGACCGATACCGAGGAGGGCTTTAATATTGCCAACAAGGTTTCGGAAATTCATCTGACGCAGCATCACCCGTTTAGCGATTTCGCTATTCTTTACCGCACCAATGCGCAGTCGCGCATCTTCGAGGAGGCGCTACGCAAACGCAATATTCCCTATAAGATTTACGGCGGACTGTCGTTCTACCAACGCAAAGAGATCAAAGATGTGCTGGCCTATTTCCGGTTGGTCATCAACCCATACGACGAAGAGGCGCTGAAACGTGTCATCAACTATCCGGCACGCGGTATCGGCGACACAACCGTCGGCAAAATCTCCGATTGTGCCCATCTGCATCATGTTTCTATGTGGGAGATATTGAGCGACCCGTTGCAATTCAATCTGGCAGTCAATGCCGGAACGGCCGGTAAACTCTCGAAATTCCGCGACCTGATCTTCTCGTTCATCGAAAAATCGCCACAATTAGATGCTTACGAGATGGTACAGGAGGTGGTCAAAGGAGCGGGCATCATGGCCGATGTCAGTGTCGACACCTCACCGGAAAACCTCAGCAAGCAGGAAAACCTGCATGAATTGGTAAGCGGCATGCACGAATTCTGCGAACAACGGGTTAACGACGGAGAAACCGAGATCGGGTTAGTTTCGTTTATGTCGGAAGTATCGTTACTGACCGATCAGGATGACACAAACGACGAAGATGCCGAAAAGCTCACCATGATGACCATCCACTCGGCAAAAGGGCTTGAGTTCCGCAATGTATTTATTGTGGGGATGGAAGAGGGCTTGTTTCCGTCGGGGTATGTGGACAGTGAAAGCGAAGTGGAAGAGGAGCGCCGCCTGTTCTACGTGGCCATTACCCGCGCCGAAGAGCAGTGCTTTATCAGTTACGCCAAAAGCCGCTTCCGCAACGGGCAACTCAATTTTCAGAATCCGAGCCGTTTTCTGGGCGACATCGACCAGCAATACCTCGACTTACCCATCGATTACAAAACGATGTATGGCAGAGGAGAGGAACGCAGTATCGATCAGGAACGGGAGATGTTCAGTTCGCCGAAGGCTTACAGTCGTCCGCAACCCGTATCTTCCAATGTAGGTTCGCACGAAACCAACAGGTGGAAGAAAGTAAGCAATTCGCCCGGAGGATCACCAACTCAATCCGTTCAATCGGCAGGAGGAATAGCCGTTGGTAACACCGTAAAGCACGATAAATTCGGAATCGGCAAGGTGATCAGTATCGAAGATATGGAAGGCAACGGTAAAGCAACTGTCGACTTCGGAAACAACGGTACACGGGCATTGCTGCTGAAATATGCCAAATTGGAAGTAATCCGATAAAGCAGATAGTAGATAGTAGTCGGAAGTCAGTAGCACAACTGCAATAAAAAAAGGTGCAAGGTAAATGACGAATCGTTTTCCTTGCACCTTTTACCTTATCCCTTTTACCTCGCTTAGGAGTGGAATACCAACATCGGGGTGTCGGTATGGAAAATCATTTTGTGTGCCACACTCGGATTGAAAAGGTGGGTGAACAGACTCCGTTTCCGCGAGTTGAGCGAAAGCAGGCCGATATTTTTTTCTTCGATCACAGCCTGTAGCTCCGTCAACAGGTTGTCGTCCTTGATAGACAGAAACTCAAAATCCAGTCCTGGATAGTGATTCGTGAAATAGTCGGTAATCCCCCGCAACTGTTCCTTGTTGAATTTCTTTTCTTTGTGAGGCTGAATATGGGTCAGGAACATTTTGATTTTAAATGGCTGTAAAAGCTGCATCATCTTATCGAAAGCCAACAGATCTTTCTGATCGAACCCACTGGCAAAAGCGACATTGTACACACCATCACCATCAAACAGAGAGACATTTTCGGGCACAGCCAACACCGGCACCCGGCTGCGATCGATGATTTCAGCGGTTACGCTTCCTATCAGATCGGCCTCTTTCTGGTCTTTTCCACGTGTTCCCATCACGACTAAAGCCGGTTCGCGTTCTTTTACATAAGAGAGAATAGCATCTTCCGGCACCCCTTCTTTCAGTTCGCAGGAAAAAGGTACCGACGGAAGTTCGTTTTTCTGCATTTTGCGTTTCAGCAGGTTTGTCAGATTCTCCAAATCGCCTTCGGCTTTCCGTATGATCTGTTTTACCGCTTCATTTTCATAAATGTCATACGAGAGTGTTTCGGTAAGTTGCGCAATCGAAAAGACAGGGCTGTAGTAGGCGTGCAGTACAACGACCTTGGCGCAGAGCAGTTTTGCCATGCGAAAACCAAATTCGCACGCGCGAATCGAATAATCCGAAAAGTCGACCGGAATCATCACCACCGGAGCCTGTGGTTTATTCAATATGTCCACGCCGCTTCTGTGCGCGGTTTCCATCTCCTCGATCACCTGCAACGCATGAGCAAGATCTTTTTCGTTGATCCGTACCCGCACACCTGCGGCCACCTGCGGATGACCTTCACTCACCCTGTGTAAATGAGCCTCAATACCTACCCGTTCGAGCAACGTCTTCAGTACTTGTGCACGCTCGTAGGTGTGAATGGCTACTGTTACATAATTCGTTTCCATAACACTATTTTACAAAATTATTGCTTACCTCACTGTTGCAAATATAAGACAAAAAAAGAGATTGTGAGACTCCTTCCGAGTATTAATTTCTAATCTTTTTACTATCAGGGCTTGACAGAATCAAAAATTATTCTCAAATTTGACAACAATTTCACACTTTAACTTAGCGGGAAAACCATGAGTGAGTTTAAACAACGAGAGAGCAGAGAAAATAAAGAGAAAGACATTGTGTTTTCCAAAGCGATTAAAGCAGGTAAACGCATTTATTACTTAGATGTTAAGCAAAGTCGTAACGATGATTTTTACATTGCCATAACAGAGAGTAAAAAGTGTGTTTCGGGGCTGGATAATTCACAGGTTATCTCGTTTGAAAAGCACAAAATATTTCTTTACAAAGAGGATATTGGAGATTTTATGTCCTGTTTGCAGGATGTAGTGGAGTTTGCAACCATGAAAAACAGGCAGCAATCCGCCTCTTCCGCTGATTTTACCAAAGACTCCGACGACAAATAACTTCTCCGGTTTACCGGATATATTTCAAAAGCATTTGCAAATCAATCAAATTCAAAACTTAAGACCGAAAGCAACACTATCCGCAATCGTCCATCATAGTTTGTTGATTTGCATCCAATCGCACATTAACAAATGAAAAGTTTCGCAAGCGACAACTATTCGGGTATTCATCCCGACATCCTACAAGCCATAACAGAGGCCAATCAGGCACATGTCTCTTCTTACGGCAACGATCCCTATACCGCCAAAGCCGAACAGCTATTTCAAACTATTTTCGGCAACGAAACCGAAGTCCTTTTTGTATTCAACGGCACAGGAGCCAATATTACGGCTCTTCAATGCGCTACACAGTCGTTTCACTCTATTCTATGTGCCAAAACCGCACATATCAACGTCGATGAGTGTGGTGCGCTGATGAAGGCAACCGGTTGTCAGTTGCATACGATCGACACACCGGACGGCAAGTTGACGCCTGAGCTGCTGACGCCTTTTCTGTGCGACATCGGCAATATTCATCACACACAGCCGCGGGTTATTTCCATCACGCAATGTACCGAGGTAGGCACTGTCTATTCACGCGAAGAGTTAACCGCGCTCTGTGACTTTGCACATCAGAACGGGCTCTACGTCCATCTGGATGGTGCCCGTATTGCCAATGCGTTGGTCTCTCTCGGTTGCGATGCCAAGTCTGCCACCGTCGATTGCGGTATCGACATCATGAGTTTCGGAGGCACCAAAAACGGACTGATGATCGGCGAAGCTGTTCTGATCTTTAATAAAAACCTTGCCGTCAACGCGCATTTCGTTCGCAAACAGTTGGGGCAGCTATTCTCTAAAATGCGCTTCATTTCGGCTCAGTTCGTCGCGTTGCTCGAAAACGACCTGTGGCTCCGGATGGCGCGCCATTCCAACGCCATGGCACAACTGTTGGCCCGCGAAGTAAGCGCCATTCCGCAGGTAAAAATCACGCAAAAGGTCGATGCAAACGGTGTATTCGCGCTTATTCTTCCGGCTATTGTGAAACCGCTCGAAAAAGAGTTTCCGTTTTATCTGTGGGATGAACAAACGTGCGAAGCCCGCTGGATGTGTTCGTTCGATACAACTGAAGAAGAAATCCGTATCTTTGCGAAACGCATCAAAGAACTCTGCGCCGACATGAAGGCTTGAGGCTCGTCTGTCAAATAGCTGTATCATGCCCATTTAGACAGATGGCATTGTTAATTATTAATTATTAATTCGTTTTGTTTTTCTCATCAATCATAGGGCAAGAACCCATCAAGAAGCGGCTTATCGCGACCGTGGAGGAACAGCGCATCCCCCATGCCTTGTTGTTGTGTGGCGGCGAAGGCATTGGCAAACTGCCCCTGGCAATTGCTTTTGCTCAATATGTCTGCTGCGAACACCGCACGCCGACCGATTCGTGTGGCGTATGCCCTTCGTGTGTTAAATTTGCCAAGCTGGCTCACCCCGACCTCCATTTTGTGTTCCCCATCATCAAACCCGAAGGAAAACAATCGGTCGTTTGCGACGACTTTATTGCCGATTTCCGTCATTTCGTACTGGAACATTCCTACGGAACCGTCAATGAATGGATCAACGGCATCGGATCGGGAAAACAGGGGATGATTTACGAAGCCGAAAGCGGGGAGATTTTACGCAAGCTGAGTCTGAAAACATACGAATCGGAATACAAGGTGATGATTATCTGGCAACCGGAAAAGATGAATATCACCTGCTCCAATAAACTGTTGAAAATTTTGGAAGAGCCACCAGAAAAGACGCTCTTCCTGTTGGTATCTGAGATGCCCGATATGCTTCTGACGACCATTCAGTCGCGTACGCAGCGGGTCAACATTCCTCAAATCGAACGGGCAGATCTGGAAGAAGCGCTGCACAGGAATTTTTCGCTTACACCCGAATCGGCCGCCAATGTTGCCCGCATTGCCAACGGGAATTACCGGAAGGCCGAGGAGATGATCGAATCGAGTGACGAGAACCAGTTCAACTTCGAACAGTTCGTCTATCTGATGCGTACAGCCTATGCCAGGAAAGTGAAAGAGATGAAAGTATGGTCGGAAATGATGGCCAAAATCGGACGCGAAAGGCAAAAGAGTTTTTTTGTATATGCCCAGAAAATGGTACGCGAAAATTTCATGTTCAACTTGCACGAAGAAGAGCTTAATTATCTGAATAATAACGAGGAAATATTTTCGCAACGCTTTTCGCCTTTTATCAACGAACACAACATCGAAGCCATCATGACCGATCTGGCTCTGGCCGAACGGCACATCGAAGGCAACGTGCAGGCAAAGATGGTCTTTTTCGATTTATCGCTGAAATTCATCGTTTCATTGATAAAAAAATAGTAACTTTGCCTTTTCAATCAGACAATTAAATTGTTTTATGAGCTAAGCGTACAGGAACGATAGAAGGAGGCCGCAGAGCTAAATTTCCTGATTCCGGTTCCTGACCACTAACTTCTGACTACTATACAATGGATTTTACTTTAGATAACGGCGGTTGCAAAATGAACAAAAAAGGATGCTGCCGCAATTCCGGACAAAAACTCAGCGTCTTCGACTGGCTTTGCGATCTGCCCGAGACACAGGACGATTGCGATTTCGTGGAAGTGCAGTTTAAAAATACCCGGAAAGGATATTTTCTGAACAGCAACAAAATAAAGCTGGAGAAAGGCGATGTGGTTGCTGTAGAATCTTCCCCGGGACACGATATCGGTGAGGTGACGCTTACCGGTCGGTTGGTGCTATTGCAAATGCGTAAAAACGGTGTCAATCCGCAAAAAACCGAGGTGCGCCGGATCTACCGCAAGGCTCGTCCGGTGGATATGGAGAAATACGATGAGGCAAAAGCCAAAGAGCATGCCACCATGATAAAGGCACGCAAAATTGCCGAAAATCTGCATCTGAACATGAAGATTGGAGATGTGGAGTATCAGGGCGACGGCAACAAGGCGATCTTTTACTACATTGCCGATGAACGGGTCGATTTCCGCCAGCTCATTAAGGTTCTGGCTGAAGAGTTCGGTATCCGTATCGAAATGAGGCAAATCGGAGCGCGACAGGAGGCCGGTCGTATCGGTGGCATTGGACCCTGCGGACGCGAATTGTGCTGCTCGGGCTGGATGAGTAGTTTCGTATCTGTATCAACCAGCGCAGCCCGCTATCAGGATCTCTCCACCAACCCGCAAAAGCTGGCCGGACAGTGCGCCAAACTGAAATGCTGTGTCAACTACGAGATGGATGTGTATGTCGATGCACAAAAAGATTTTCCCTCGAAGGAGATCCCTCTCGAAACCGTTACCGGCACCTTCTACCACTTCAAAACCGATGTTTTCAAACGCCAAATGGCCTTCTCTTCGGCTCCCGGAATACCGGCCAACCTGGTTACTCTCTCTGTCGACAGGGTAAAAGAAATTATCGCCATCAACCGAAAAGGAGGGAAGGTCGATTCGTTGGAAGGCAAGAAACCGTCCGACAAACCGACACCAAGCATCGATTTCCAGAATGTGGTTGGACAAGACAGCCTGACCCGTTTCGATCAAAGCAAGAGCAAACACAAGAAAAAAAGAAATAAACCGAGACCCAATAAAGACAATGGTCAGAAAAATCGTCCACAGGATACATCAAAGGAGAATTAAGACCCTGTCAGCGGCATTCCTGTTACTGCTGACTGTCGCTTGCTCGCACAATTCAGTTTACAGTAAGTATCAGTCTATTGCCGAAAGCGGATGGAACAAAGATAGTGTCGCCCGTTTTTCAGTAGACATTACTGAAACCGGTATGCCCTGCAATGTGCTGGTCAATATCCGGCACAACAACACCTATCCCTACCAGAATTTCTGGTTGTTCATTTCGACCACTTCGCCCGATGGTAAAACGACGCAGGACACCATCGAGTGTTATCTGGCCGATAATCGCGGAAAATGGCTGGGCAGCGGACTTAGCTCGATCTATAATATGCCGGTACTTTTCAAGCCCAATATCGTTTTGAAACCAGGCAAATACACCTTTGCTATTCGTCAGGGTATGCGTGATGATGTGTTGACCGGAATCACCGACATCGGGATAGAGATAGAAAAACGCAAATAACAAGGAACAAGTAAAAAGTGGTAAGAGATAAGTGGTTAATGGTAAACGGCAAATGGATCAAGGTGAATCTCTTACAACCAGACACACACCTTGTACCTTACACCTATTACCTATTACCTAAGGCCTAACACCTTTTATCTCTTATTCTCAAATTCAAAATATCATGCAACTTACAATTATCGGAGCAGGCAATATGGGAAGTGCCATTGCCCAGGGTCTGTTCAAACACAAAACAGCCGGGGACAATCTGCAAGTAGTTGTTGCTAATCCGGGCCAAACAAAGCTGGATGCCATTGCTCCGTTCTGTGATGCAACCTTTACCGACAATGCTCAGGCGGCAGCTCAGGCGGATATTATCATAGTTGCCGTAAAACCCTGGTTGGTCGATCGGGTGATTGCGGATATCCGTCCTGTAATCGACCAACGTTCTCCGATCATAGTATCCATTGCTGCCGGCGTTACCATACAACGACTACAGGAACAGATCGGACGACAACTCCCTACGTTCCGGGTAATTCCCAACACTGCTATATCTCTCGCTGAGAGCATGACGCTGGTTGCCACACAAGACGCAACCGAAGAGCAGAATGGCCTGATTTCTTCTATTTTCGGCAAGCTGGGCAAGGTGCTTTTTGTTCCCGAGTCGTTGATGAATGCAGGTACCGCGCTTACCTCTTGCGGCATTGCCTATGCCCTGCGCTACATTCGGGCGGCTACCGAAGGTGGTGTTGAAATGGGCTTTCAGGCAACACAAGCCCGTGAGATGGTGGCTCAAACATTGATCGGAGCCGCGCAATTGATACTTCAGAACAATTCGCATCCCGAAGTTGAAATCGACAAAGTGACTACTCCTGGTGGTATCACCATCAAAGGCCTCAACGCCATGGAAGCAGAAGGGTTTACCAATGCTGTCATCAAAGGATTGAAAGCCAGTTTGATTTAGTGGGTATATCATACACACATTGCCTGTTAAATAAAGTTTTGTACAACATTGTCTCTTCAGAAAACTATAAAAAAGAAGAGTGTCATTTTTCGCACTGGGCAAAAAATAAACAAAAAGGCAATATTTACATAATTTTGATGTACTTTTGCAGCTTGTTTTACACATTCAATATTGATCTTTTAATAATATATGGGAAAAGATAGAAAGTGGAACTGAACTTTATCTATCTGACATTTATGGCAAGGATAATAATGT